>CAYSHN010000305.1:0-2562 GCA_964430815.1 uncultured Calditrichota bacterium
TGATTTTAATTCCAGAATCCGGAAGATTTCTGCGGCACTGAGACGATTGTTCTGACGGAGTTGTTGCTGCTCAAAGGTCAGATACCTGATTACCCGCTCAACACATTTTTCTATCTCCGCATCAAACAGATCGTGCTCTCGGAGGAAAAGATTTATTTCCTGGCACACTGATTCAAAATCGATGTCGGTTGCGGGTATAAGATGGCTGGCCTGTTTTTCAATGTTTAAATCTAATTTATAAATTATCGAGTGTACATAAGTAAGCCAGGTCAGGGCATTAATATACTCTTCAACTGACAGCTCATATGTATCTATGGCAAATTCTTTCAGATCAAACATGAAGGTGTGAAATATTTTACGGAGAATATAAAAATATTCTTTATTCGATAAGGTTAGGATTGCCATGCTATCTGTTTTAGGGAGTATGATTTTATCCCCGTCAACATGTAATTTCTCTGTGATGCGATCTATTAAAACAGCCTCGCCTTTCCCAAAAATTTCTTTTTTCATTGCCTCACTCTATAGTTTCCAGAAGTATAAATCTATCAGGAATATTATAATCTTGCTGCTGTTTTTTCATCTTTAATTGCATTATCAACTTCACCAATTTTCCGGTATAATTCACTCCGGTCTAAAAAGAACTGTTTAAATGATGGATTCAGCAGGATAGCCTGGGATATATCTGTGATAGCCTTTTCATATTCGCCCATCTTTTCATAGATACTTGAACGCGATTTATATAGACGGGAATCCTTATTATCCAACGCCAATGCTTGTCCGTAATGATTCAAGGCAAGTTTTAAATCGTTGTTCCTTTCCCAGAATATGCCCAGAACCCGATGAGGTTCAGGCTTCGAATTGTCAATAGCTATACTCCTGTCCATATCGGCCAGACCCTTTTCCATCCCCAGTTCAAAGTAGGCCAATCCCCGGTTATGAAAAGCAATGGCATTATCCGGTTTTTTATTTATATATCCCGTAAGATGATGAATAAGCGCTTCATAATGTACTTCACTGTCCAGAAGTAAGACCACGTAATATTCTTTCGTATAACGCTCATAATAATTGTCAATGAGACTATTGTTATCCATTATATTTATATTCTTTATTCCGGTGGTTGCATGCCGAATTTAAGCCATTCTTCTTTGGCCGGTCCATAGATTCCCGGGACTTCCATATTTTGTAATCGCATTAAAACTGTCATCTGGGCACGGTGGTGGATTTGGTGATTAATCAATGCCGACAATACTTTGCGTTTTTCCCATTTTTCACCATAGAGTTCAATTACCTTGGTTAAATCTGTATCTTTCCAGTTCTTCTGCAGTGATTCGATTAATTTTTTACTGTATTTTTTATAATGGCTGTTGATTTCTTCAAAAGTTACCGGCAGTGGTTCATGTTCCAGGTAGTCTTCTTTTATTATCCCGGCCTTATGCGGCATCTCAGTCAGCGTCTGCGTTATATGCCAGGCCAACTGTCCCAGACTTCTGATATTATCCGACAATTTTACAGATATTTTTTCATTACTTACTTTGGAAAAAATCTTTAAAGTAGATCCCTCTTCAGCCTTCCAGTCAGCAACAAAGTCTGCTATTTTTCTATACATAAACATTCCTCATTTAATAGATTTTATGGAATTCAGAACTTCTAATTCATCAGAACAAAACCGCTTCTATATTTTCGGTCCTGCAATTATCCTACTCGTTGGTATTTATTAGTCACATCTTTGTTTATCGTATACCATTATAATATTTCGCTTACCCCAGAACGATGAAGAAGATTGTTTGATCATCAACATCTGTCCCCGATCCTGCAAGTACCAGTTTTCGTCGCTGGTCATTTCCATCGTCCGGCCGCCCCGGTTGAATGTGACTTTCGACGCAATCAACAAGGTGTCCTGCTGGACCGACCATTTTGCCGTTTTAATCTGCGGAGAATTCCACATTTCCGATCTATACTCTTGACCATCCAGGGTTAATTCTTCATCTTCGACTCGATCATCGGCATATTCCACAGTGAAAGTTTTTTGAATGGTCAGTTTATTTTCCTGCTGGGTGATTTTCATGGTGCCGGGTAGATTGCCCGCTCCCCAATTGTCGAGGACGCTTTTATCTTCATTAAACACCCACCTGCCCGAAAAATCAATCTTATTTCCCGCAGGTTTCAGGCTCTCCATAGGCAGCAAGCCACATGCTTTACGATATGGAACTATATTCTCCAGATACGCCGGATCTTCTTTGAAAACGACATGTGGGCTGTTGACCAGTATATCATACTCCTTACGCTGGGTATTGCGGACCATGCTGGCCCAAATGACATAGAATGCCCACTTCGGTTGATTGGTCAGGATCTCCGGTGCGGGCGGATTTCCCACTTCACCAAGCACCAATGGTTTTCCTTTCGACAGAATGACCAGACTGTCATAATAGGCCTGATTAAAATCCCGGCCATAAACATCCAGTGCTATGATATCGAGATATTGATCACCAGGATAATAGTTCGAGAAATTCATCTCCGGTTTATTGGGTCGGTCGACGCTCCAGACCCAGATCAGGTTGTTGA
>CAYSHN010000305.1:2662-4948 GCA_964430815.1 uncultured Calditrichota bacterium
GATTCCGGTTTAGCATTGTCAGATTGAGGCCGAAAGGTGATCGGTTCATTCGCAGTCGGCGGTACAGCATGCCAGCAGATGGTAATCAGGGAACCCAGTTGATGCTGTCGTATTGCCTCTTTAACAATATCCGGCCGGGCCAGATAAGAATCAGTATCCCCGGGTTTAGCAAATCCCCAATCGGTGCTCCAGATCACCGGTGTTTCACCAATATATTGAGCGGCAAACTGCGAGTTACGGTCTCTGGTGTTAGGATAATTATGTTGGCCGGTTAATATATATTTGCCGGAAATATTATATAAAAATTTTAACAGCGCCTTTGCTTCCGGCGAAGCCTTAGGAGTAACAGGTTTGATGCCCTCATCAGCGCCGAAAAGTAATGAGATATTTATACACCCTACTAGAATAATTGACCGAAATATTTTCTGCCTGAATTTCATATTTTTTAATCCTTCTTCATTAATAATATGTTTCTTCTGATTTGTCCCAAATGCTTATTCACATGTTGAATATATAAATTGATTAATTCCTCCAACGACAACTCTCCCCGGACTGAATGTATGCCCTTTTTATTAAACTGATCAGATGACAACCTGCCTAGAAGATTATAATTAACCCTTCTCATTAGTTTGATAACCTGTTGAGATTCTTTTAAGTCTACCTTAGGATAATCGAGTATGACCGACCAGTCCATCTGATCAAAATAGATCATTCTCGGATCTTTATTGGCCAGTATCGTTCTAAACCGTACGTGACTTTGAACCTCCGTATCGGCCAAATGGGTTATTATTTCATTTATCGACCATGCATTTTTATCGGGTTTGTAGTGGATTTGTGCCTGAGATAATGTCTTTAACAACTGAAAGATTGGCAAGTAACTTTTTTTATATTCCTTTAAATCCATAGTACCAACCTGTTATGATTTAATATTTACGATGATTGTGAGCAGTATCGATGGCGGCTTTCAGGTTTTCCCAGGGAGTTTCACTGGCCACTGTACAGTCCGCCGCCAGGATGAATTTTTCGGGAGCCCTGTCAAGTACACCCTTCACTGTCCCACGGATTTCATCAGCATTTCCTGTGGATATCACCCCTTTCCGGTCCAGGCCACCCATATAAGGTCGTTTAAATAATTTTGAAATTTCAACCGCCGATAAAGTTCGCTGACTCAGTTTCAGGCTACAGTTAACTACCTGACCAGGGTAATCCAGAAAAGGTTTGAGCTCATCATAGGCACCATGATAGTCGCAAATATGCAGGATGTTGAACGGACAGGAATGTATTTCATCCCACACAGCCAGATCAGTGGGTTTGATGTATTTGAGAAAAATATCTGTGCCTGGAAAGCGAAAAGTTTCAGCCCCCTGGGATGAAGCATAAAAACCATCTACTCCTGCCCGTTTACAGCCTCGAACCAGATTGAGTACATTTTCGGTCATGATCTCCAATCCCTTGCTGACCGCCTCAGGTTTTTCCCGCAGACCTTCGGCCAGATTTTCATCTCCAGCCAGGTGCCTGGCCCACATAAATGGCGAATAGAGGGTCATGATCACCAGGGCTTCTTTTCCGGCTGCTTTAACCAGCCCTTTGACTACTTCGACAGGAGCATCAAAGAATACTTTTGGATAGAGTGGAGTATTTTTCCAATCTTCCGGTTTGTGGATTTGTATTGAGGGTGGCAGAATTTGTTCGTATTGGATCTTGACGAAATCCATATCTGTATAGCGGAAAAATTCCAGATGTTTAGCGATGGCGGCCGAGCCCTGATGACAGGTGGGGTCAAAATGCATAAAGAAAGCCGCTGGAATATAAGTGGCTGAAGTTGTTCCATGCACAAGATTAAGAATGATATCTCGTTTATTCATTATTGTTGTGCCCATTGATTGTTATGTAGCGGGATGTGGTTATAACTAATCATTACATAACATTCTTAAAATTATTTTAAATATTTTTCTCGGTCCAGCAGAAAATCCTTATAAATCTGGTAATGTTCGGTCTGTTCATAGGTTATGGTTCGAACCGGCTTATGATCAAAACTATAAATTCTTGCTTCTTTACAGGCCAGTAGAATCGGTGAGTGGGTGGCAATAATGAACTGGGCATGTCCATCTTTGCTGTTGCTTCCCAAAATCTCGAGTAATTCAAGTTGATTCCGAGGTGAAAGGGCCGTTTCCGGTTCATCAAGCAGATAAATCCCTTCAATCTGGTAGCGGCTATGAAAGAACGACATCAGTGATTGGCCGTGCGACTTGGTTACCAGGGATTCCCCGCCAAAATATTTCAACA
>CAYSHN010000306.1:0-4926 GCA_964430815.1 uncultured Calditrichota bacterium
ACCCGAGAATTTACAAATATTTAAAAATTTATTGAGAGCTTTGCGGAATAATTATTCTATCTTAAAAAGATTGCTTTTAAGGATTCGTATAAATGAAATTGATACTGAAACTAAAATTATTAAAAACATTCTTAAAGAGGAAGGATACAGTTTCAATAAAAAACAACATCAGTATCGAACAATTCGATTGAATTTAACGCCGAATCTTGATGTACTTAGAGCGAATTTTCATCATAAATGGAGACAGTGTTTGAGACAAGCTGAACAAAAAAATATGCAAATATTGGAAGGTACAGATCAAATCTTCTTTGATAAATTGTATGACCTGTACAATGAAATGGTTGAACGTAAAAGATTTACTAGATATATCTTAGATCCTTATATCTATGGTAAAATTCAAAAAGATCTCCCGGAAGACATAAAAATGAGGATATTTTTGTGCGAATATCAGGGTAAGCTAGTAGGTGGGATCGCGATCGCAGCAATGGGCAATACAGCGATGGGCATTTTGGGATCATCATCGAAATATAGTATTGAAAATAAATTGCATGTTGCTAATCTTATTCATTGGAATATAATAAGTTGGTTAAAAGAAAATGGTTTTAAATATTATGATCTCAGGGGATACGATCCTGAAAAATATCCCGGCCCTTCTTTCTTTAAACTTGGCTTTGGTGGAGAGGATTTGAATTTTATGGGTACATTCGAGACATGTGAAAGTAAATTCAGTTTGGCCATGGTACGTCTGGGTGAGACAGGTGATTTATTGTTCGAAATATTAAAATCTGATATTAAGAAGATTAAAAACATAATTAATAGTATACTTCTAACTTCGTACAATTCAGTACTAAGAAAATATTTGTATAAATATTTGAAAATATCAATTAATGGTCAAGCCTAGATTGACCCGAAAAAGAAAGTAACATTAGTTAAAATAATTGTGATTTAACCTAAGAGATAAAGAATAATTGATCAAGTTTAATAATATGATAAATTAAGAAGTTATGTTTCATGGATCTTTAGTACAGCGATATTCTAAATAATAATAAATATTAATAATCGATTGATAATCGATAGATGTTTTAAGATTAATATTTCTATGCAGTAGTATTATGTTTTTCATTATTTAAATCTTTATACCAATTTAAGGAGGAAATTCAAAATGGATACAAAAAATCTGGTTAAACAGTACATTCTTACGGAAATCCATAAAGATCGAAGTAAAAAAGATTTGGAAGACACAGAACCACTTATAGATGGGGGTATCTTAGATTCGTTGGCGATTATGAAATTGCTGGTTTTTCTGGAAGAGAAGTTCCATATTCAGATAAGTGGAAATGAACTGATAGTAGAAAATTTTGAAACTCTGAATGCTATTGCCCAATTAGTCGATAAAAAAAGCACATCAAACCAAAAGGAGAAATAATGATTTTCTCGCTTAATGAAGAACAGGTAGCTCTTAGGCAAAATATAATTAAATTTGCCCGGAATGAATTGAATAAGAATTTAATTGAAAACGATAATAATTCTAAGTTTGATCATGAGAACTGGAAAAAATGTGCAGATCTGGGTTTATTATCGCTAAAAGTGCCCCAACAATATAGTGGATCAGCAGCAGATCCTTTGACCATTCTTATGGCACTTGAGGCTCTCAGTTATGCCTGCAAAGATAGTGGTTTGGTTCATGCGATCATAACCCAACTGTGTTGTACCGTTCTATTAGAACTATTTGGAAATGAAAACCAGAAAAAAAAATATCTTTCAAAATTAGCAAGCGGTGAGTTAGTAGCGGCTCAGGCAATTACTGAGCCAGAGGCAGGATCTGATGTGTCTTCTATTAGTACCAGAGCCGAACGGCAAAAAAATCAGTTGATACTGAATGGACGGAAAACATTCACTTCTAATGGCCCGCTGGCAGATATTATTTTTGTTTTTGCTGTGACCGATCCTAAGAGACGAAATTTAGGAGGTATTTCCTGTTTGTTAGTTGAAAAAGAAATGGCTGGATTTAATCGTGATAAACCATTTGAAAAAATGGGCTTAAGAACTTTACAAAATTGTGATCTGATCTTTGAGGATTGCCAGATTCCCTACGAGAATTTAGTGGGAAGAGAGGGTCAAGGGATGATCATTTTTAACGAAGTTATTGAATGGGAGAGAGCATTGATGGCTGCAACGCACCTCGGAAACCTTGAGCGAATATTGGAATCGTGTATTAAGTATGCTACGACCAGGGAACAATTTGGTCAACCGATTGGTAAGTTTCAGGCCATCGCTAATAAAATAGCCAATATGAAAGTCAATTTGGAACTGGGAAAATTGATTGTATACAAAATTGGCTGGCTTAAGGGTAAAGATAAACGAGCAACTTTGGAGAGTTCCATCGCGAAATTATTTATCAGTGAAAGTCTGAAAAGTGCTGCTGTGGAGGCCATACAGATTCATGGTGCCTATGGCTATATGAAGGAATTTGAAATTGAGAGAGAATTAAGAGACAGCATAGCAGCAACTATTTATTCCGGTACATCCGAAATGCAAAAAAACATTATCGCCAGTTTGTCTGGTTTATAATATTCTCATCATGACTGATTATTTATTACAACATTCAATCGATAAATGGCAAAAACTTGCAACAGATAAGATAGCTGTCATTTGCAATGATCGTCATCTAACTTATCAGCACTTATTTCTTGCATCGAATCGGTTGGCCCATTGTTTGAAAAAAAATGGAGTTGATCGTCAAGATCGGGTGGCAATTTGTCTTAAGCGATCGATAAATTCTATAGTCTCTATTGGAGGAATACTCAAAGCCGATGCAATCTATGTCCCCATCGATCCTAAAAGTCCAGCTAATCGATTTAAAGTAATCATGGATGATTGTCGACCAAAGGCAATCATTTGCGACGCAGAAACCGTTGACAATGTGCTAAGTACATTAGAGGATTTAACATTTAAACCCTGTATCATCATCATGAATTATAAAAGCAAGACACCGATATCTAAGGAGGGAAGTTTCATTTTTCAGGATGAGATTGATCAGCAGGAGGATAATACACCAGAATACAAGAATATCGATACGGATGTCGCTTATATATTGTATACCTCTGGATCAACCGGTAAACCCAAGGGAGTGGTTATTTCTCATCTTAATATTAAAAATTATATAAGCTGGGCGGTAGAGTGTATCAATATAACAGCGAATGATAATATCCTTTGTACTGCACCATTCCACTTTGATATGTCAACATTTGATATTTATTGTACACTGACGACAGGTGCAACCCTGGTTATTGTTCCAGAAAAATTTCTTTTATTTCCAGCCCAACTCCTAAATCTGATCGAGGAAAAACAGATAACAGTATGGAAAGTCATTTCTTCACTTCTAACCTACTTGGTAAAAACAGGATCATTGCAGTCAAACCGGCTTCCAACCTTAAGTAAGATATTATTCGCGGGTGAGGTTTTTCCGACCAAACATCTCATCCAGTGGATGCAAACTTATCCTGATAAACAGTACTACAATGCGTACGGACCCACCGAAGCGACCGGGATTTCAACCTATTACCAGGTAGAAAAAATTCCAAATGATCCGCTAAAACCAATTCCAATCGGGAAAGCATGCGCCAATACGGATGTGTTTTTGTTAAAAGATGATGACTCATTGGCCAAAACAGGTGAAATAGGAGAATTATGTATCAGGGGAGGGGGTCTGAGTGGCGGATATTGGAATGATCTGGAAAAGACAGAAAAGGTCTTTGTAAAAAATCCTCTTACTAACATTCCGGGCGATAAAATTTATCGAACCGGCGATCTGGGTAAATTACAGGATGATGGTAATATTGAATTTATTGGTAGAAAAGATTTTCAAATCAAATATATGGGCTATCGAATTGAACTGGCTGAAATTGAAAATGCGCTGTTAAGCATTAACAATATCGATGGAGCAGCAGTAATATTATCAGATTCGAATAATATCGGAATTCCTGAAATGATCGCTTTTTTTGAAGCAAAAAAAGAAATATACATCGATGCTGTCAGGTCTCAATTAAACAGTCTATTACCTCCACATATGGTGCCACAACATATCATTCGTTTGGATGTTTTACCAAGAAATAATCGTGGGAAAATCGATAGACAAATATTACATCAGTTACATTCAAACCGAATGTCTACAGAATAAAATGAATTATCGGGTTCAGCATCGATTGATAAATAACGACATGATACTTGAAGATAAATTAGTTAAAAGATATATGGAACAAATTCGACAACTAAAAAAATTGAACAGATTTTATGACTGTCATGTTCATCCCTTTGATGTCATACTTAATCGATCTGATTATCATCCCAATCAATTAGGGGGCGGTATTTATAGTATTGGCAACGCCGAATATAAACCACCGGAACTTTCTGCGATATCAATTAGCAGTGGAGTAGTTGAGAGTGAAATATATGACACCGCTATGCTTGAAAAATTGATAGTAATGCAAAGTAAAAAATTATATAACCATATTGGCCCGGGCGTATTAATTGCCAATATGGATATTAGTGAAATCGATGCCGTTTTACTCCTTCCCGTAGCACCGCGGGAAGGGGATCTTATTAAACAGATGCAAGAACTGGCTGAGTTATTTGGAAATCACAGCAGATTTAAAATCTGCGGTAGTGTCCCAAATCCTATTGATAACAATGATATTAATGAGTATGTAAAAAAAATGGTAAGGCAATATTACCTTAAGGCAATTAAACTTCATCCCATTATAACCGGAATTGATCTTTCGACAAGATTTGGGAAAGAACGGGTCGAAAATATTTTAACTGCTTGTGCAGAATCAGCGCTTCCACTGATTGTTCACGGCGGTAAAAGTTTTCTATTTAGAAATCAACCGGCGGTAAGCTACAGTCTGATTGACCATTTGGAAAATA
>CAYSHN010000307.1:0-1870 GCA_964430815.1 uncultured Calditrichota bacterium
CACCCGTCCGAGTAGCCGCAAGTGGTGCTATCATGGCGATTTACGGAAAATCTTTTCCAGTGGCAACTCGGTCACAAACAGCACCGCCACATCGGCGCGGGTTATTTCCTTCTGCTGGGCAATTTTCTTCAACTCCGGACTCTGACCTGCAACAGCAGCCTGGTATTCGGCCAGTTCTTTGATCGCAGCACTGGCTTTAATATTGGTATTGTCAATCTCCAGGATTTTCTGAAAAGTGGTCTGTGCTTCAATATATTTTCCCCAACCTTTATAGGCATCGCCCAAGTGGTACAGGGCATCCATTTTGACCGCTTTTTTATCGAACTTGGATTTGGAATCATTCACCTCATCTACAGCATCTTTTAATTCATCAACCGCTTTTTCAAACTGTCCCTGTGCTGTAAACCAGCGGCCACGGGCTACCTGTGCCGGAACCCAATCACCGTCTTCACTCAAGGCCTTTTTAATATTCTTATCGGCTTCACTGAAATTCTTCTGGGTAATATCGACCAGGGCTAAACCTTCATAGGCCGGAGCAAAAGTTGCTTTTAAACTTTTAGCCTCGTTGAATTCACGAGTGGCATTGGCCAGATCATCTTTATCCAGATACTTTTTACCCTGATTATAATGATATTCAGGAGTATCCAGAACTGATTCGGCTTTCCGCTCTTTCGGCCCACCACAGGATATTAAGAATGACATGGCCACTATGGCGATACTCAAAATAAACAGTTTTTTCAACATTTGTACTTCCTCCTAAATTAGAAGAATTCTATTTATCATACACCATCATTTCTTTGATTTTTAATCTTTAATCTTTATTCTTTAATCTTATTTCTTATATCTTCACTCATCTCAGTCCAGAATAATCATTACCCTGCATTGTTCCATAAAATTTTGAGTTTTCGCTGCATTGAGGATCTGTTGAGCCTCATTAGTGTTGATCACCACATCACTCTTATTCGTGCCACTGGCTTTAATAGCCTTAACTACCACGGGATTATTGGTTACCCGTTCGTTGCTGCGGGCGCGATTAATATCTTTTTCATATCCAACTACACCCTGTTGTACGGCAAATTCCCTGCTGACGTAGCCGGTACCGTATACTTCATTTCCCTGTTCATCCAGGATCTTGGGTGCCATAGCTGGGCGGACTCCGATGCCGCGGGCATCGATGATTAAACCGGTATACACCACATTTGCCGGTATAGCCTGATAACCGGGATAACCCTGTCCAGGAGCCATGGGAGTTCCCATTGCCGGCAATAAGGCATCTAATAAAATACCACTCAAAGGTATTTCCACATCCACTTCAACCGAACCATCACTCATATAACGTTGGGCCACAACCCTGAAATTACGTACAATTCCTTCAACCCTGGTTTGTATGATATCACTCTGTATCATAGCATTTTCTACTGTGGTTTCGGAGGTTAAAGACATTCCTTTTACTGTTTGCAACAAATTTCTCAATGCTACAAGTTTAGCCGCTTCCAGGGCACTGGCACGCTGGGCTGCCAACGGAAATTTGGGATTTGGCGCACCGATACCGGTCGAAAGGATTAACTGATCCTGCCAATTCACGGTTCCGGCATTGGGCACTTGCTGAAACACTTGAGCATCAAGACTTACTACCATGAGAAATAAAACAACGAATACACTGAGTAATCGCTTCATACTGGCCTCCAATTATTAGATAGATTTAAATGGTTTTTTTCAATCTTACCGACTAATTAAACAAGAACTGCTATTATTTTCTGTGATGATGATCACCTTAATTAATAAATAATAATAAGTTAAAATCCGTTCAACTGCGAGCGGGAGACGGGACTCGAACCCGCGACGTCCAGCTTGGGAAGCTGACATTCTA
>CAYSHN010000307.1:1970-4919 GCA_964430815.1 uncultured Calditrichota bacterium
GAGCGGGAGACGGGACTCGAACCCGCGACGTCCAGCTTGGGAAGCTGACATTCTACCACTGAATTACTCCCGCAAATTTAACTTGTTTATTATCAACAAGTTGTTCCTTGTTAAACAAAATTGTGCAACAAATGTACAACAAATAATCATTTTTTTGAGCATGGGCTACCATTCAAATATAACAATGTAAAATTTAGTTTTATTTAACTACTTTATCAAGAATAACAGTTATTTTTTTCTTTTCTTCATGCTTGAATCTGCTACAAATTTTGCTGCTTCATCGTCAATCTCCGACCTGGTTCGAACACGAGCATCCGCAATATATTTCTCCAAATCTGTTCTTCTGAAGGTTAGTTTTTTCCCCACTTTGATATGAGGGATTTCTTTCGAGGAAGTCTTCTTATAAAGAGTAGATTCAGCGATATTTAGCATTTTGGCAGCCTCCGCTAAAGCAAGATATTCTTTTTCAATCGCTGGAGCTGGTTCGCCGAATTCATCTGTGGCCCTGTCCCGCATGGTTTTTTCGATTATCCCCAACCAGATCGAAGATTCCTCCCCAGCCAGCACACTTCGTTCATCCATTTTTCGATTTTCTTTGTAGATCCCAGTCCAATAGGATTTCCGTTCTCCGAGCTGTTGGAGATTCATGTTCCGGAGCTGCTTTTCAGCCTTTGCCTCGATTTTTGCCTTCCACTTTTTGTGTTTGGCTAATTCGATATATTCTTGAAAATCAGACATTGACAATGCCTTTATTTCGGTTGGGATTTCTCTTTGATGTCGTGGATGCTGTCTTTCTCATAATTATCTCCATCTGAATATATAAACATTTGGACATACAAAAATATTTCATTCGAACACATGAATATGAGTACAGCGACTTTTTTATCGTTTAACACTCATCATTCCCATCCTTCATTTCTCAAGTCAACCAATTTCAAATTCACCCTGGTGGCAATATTGAATAAAATCTTCGATTTTTTCTATATAATTGATACCGCTAAAATGTTGCATTGCTTCTCTGTTATCTCCATTTTGCCAGGTTGGAGATAATTTTGAGAATATTTCATTAGTAGATTCTTCGGGTAGATCGGGTATATCTTTTGTGTTATCATCTAAGGTAAATATATTTTTTTTTATAAATTCAATATCGCCCATTTCCCCATATTCATTTAAATCACATTTTGATAGATCAGGTAATAATTTTCCCAAAGCATCGGCTAAATTTGTCGCATCCGCAGCACTTATAATCTGGTAATTGTTCCCTAAATAATACTCTGCTTTATGTTCAGGTTCCCAGCCATATTCATAAGCTAAACCAAGTAAATCCGGCCAATCGTGAATAGTCCATCTAAAACCACCCCCTTGACCATGTAAATCGTAACCCATTTTAAAACCTCATTTCTTCATACCTGGCGGTAGACAGGCAAATTGCTCAGTAAATATCATTTTATTAAATCCTCAATTTTTTACTTTCGCCAATACCCCGTTAGCGGATATAAAACCAATCCCGCTTAATTCATTTTCTTTCGTTCCTCTATCCGCTCGTCTATACAATTAGTGCAAGCTGTAACGTCCCCATCAGCATTACTGAAAAATGCCATCGCTGGTTTTTTACAAATCGGGCACACTTTACCAGCATAAGTTTCAATGGGTTGAATTTTACCTTTCTTATCTTCGCATTTACGGGTCGGTTCTTGCCCCTGGTATTTTTCCTCTTTACACTTTTCGCAAATCCATTTTTTATCGTATTGATAAGCAGCAAATTCTAAATCCGGGTTTTTGCTTTTAAAATTATTATTACATATTTCGCACTCGGTCGGTATGTTAATAAAATCTGGATTTTCTTCCTCGACCGGTTTTTCTTCCTCAACAGGATCATCTTCCCAAATAAAATCTTCATCTCTCATAACTTCACCTATAATTTTTTATCTACTTCCCGCCACACTTCGTAAAAGTATTTCGATATTTTAAAATAACCCCTTCCGGTCCAACCTGATGTAACTGAAAGCCCTTATCTATCCAGAATGTGGAATCCACTGAATTAACCAGGATGTTCAGTTTATATATATCTGTGCAGTCGTCGGATTGACCTAAGAGAAGAATCTTATTAATCATATTAAGGTAATAATCTTTGACCTGTAAATAATTGAATTATTGCATTTATAGCAAATTTAAAATATTCTTTTGCAATATTACTCGGCAATGCTATTTGAGATATTATATCTACTAATTTGCCAATAAAAATTAGTTTCCAATCTTTTCGAGTAACCCGATTTGAAGCATCAACCAAATACACAAGACTATTCTTTATATATTCAGATTGATCTTTATTCAGAGTATATATTTTATTTAAATGTTCATTTATCTCAATTAATTGCTGTGAAATATATTTTTGCTCTTCAGGATTAAAAACAGTTACCTCATCTTTAATAGAAATATTATCAGATACAAAAATATTAAGATCTTTATTGTCGTTAAATATTTGTTCCCAATAATCAGGAAGCCATATTTCAATCTTTAAGCAACTTAACCATTGTTTGACATTTGTATATTGCAGTTCCCAACTTACGGGATACTTAGATTTAATAGCCATATCTTCTGCAGGTGAATATCTACAATAATGTTCATCCTTAAGAAAATCAAACTCAAAAAAATAACCAGATGGTATATGTACAAGCTTTGATATAATTAAAAAAGCTGACTTTTGACTCGCAATCTCTTGCCACGCAAATTCTGCAGGATTTAATTGCAATTTATTAATTTCAACAAAAATATCATTTTTTTGAGATTTTAAAACTAACCTTTTTTCATTCAATTTCGTTTCTCCTCTACTCCCGGCATATTTTCTGCTGCCCAAAAACCCAAGTAATAGGAAGTAAAGACTATAAAAAATAACCTAAAACACCATGTTAAAAATAAATTCCAATCCCAATACCAATCCATATGAAA
>CAYSHN010000308.1:0-4917 GCA_964430815.1 uncultured Calditrichota bacterium
CCTGTGGTCTCGATCACTGTTACCAGTGCTACCGCTTGACGTTGTTCGATCAATTCCAGTAACTTTTCATATATCTCATTCATTTTTGCCATCCCGCTTTTATCCAAACACCTTTCACATTTATTTTGCAGATAAATCTCCACTATATTTAATTAGATCAGGTATAGTGGAGATTTATCTCCACTATACTTAATTAAATCAGCAGGGGTATCAATATCCTGCAGGATCCCCGGATCGCTTACCGGTAGAGAATGAACGAACTGCTTATTATTCTTAATTACCTCTCGTGCTCCCAGGATCAGCGGAGTTTCCAGCAAGGCCGGGAAAAATTTTCTGCTGAAATAAACCGGGTGTCCACGCTGCTGCCGGTAGGTAGGAATAATAATAGCCTGAGGATTCGCCTGGGCGGATTTTAATACTTCCCGATAGGTATCCTCCCGCACCAGGGGATGATCAACTAGAACCATCAACATACCTGTAACTTGCTGATCAAAATTCCTGATAGCCAGTTGTAATGAGGATAACTGACCTTGTTCCGGATGGGAATTATGGAGTATTTTACAGATATATGTACTATCGATTGCCTGGGAAATCTGCCGGTGATGGTACCCGGTAACGATAAAAATTGTTGTCGCGTTACAGGATTGTAACTTGCTTAGAATAGAATTAATGAAGGTAGTATTACCGATCTTTAGATTCGATTTGGGGGTGCCCATGCGAGCAGAGGCACCGGCACTCAGGATTACGCTGGCAATCATGAAAACAGCACAGGTAGCCACAGATCTTGACCTGCAGCTACACGGTTTAACAATAATTTTAAAAGTGAAACATGAAAATTCAGGTCGTACTCATTACTTCACTCTGACCAAAGTCAGGACTACTCCTGGCGATGAATACAATGTTTAATTAGTGTTGTTTTTCTTTTTTTTCTTCTTTCGGTACTACTTCTTCTTCCATTGCTCGCTGTAAGGCGTGGCCATTGCCTTTTATTTTTTCTTCTTTCATATCCGACACCACATGATAGAATTGATTATGGAATTCCTGCAAGGAAAGATTCGCTGTCGCCGCAAAACGGGCCAGTTCATGCGGATCTTCGAAATCATCGCGGCGCAGGCGGATCATATAGCGATTAGCGATAAGATACGATTCCGAGTTCGGATCGACCATGCGCACTTTCATTTTTTTCGTTTTAGGATCAATAATATCTTTGAAATACATGGGTACAAAACGTCCGTTCTGGATCGATACCAATGCACCGCTGCCGCCATCAAACAAAAATTTGGCAGCCAGGAAACCGAGATCGCGGGTATATTCCATATCGAAAGGAATCGGATCCGCGCAACGTAATTCATAGCCGATATTTTTGGCCACCACGGTCATCTTCAAACCAAATTCTTTCAAGCGTTGTTGAACTTTAAATTTTAAAATTTCACCAAAATTGATTTCGGCAATCCGGATATTATTATGTTCATCCCGCTCCACATCGACCAGTTGTTGTATATCCTGTTCATCCAGGTGTTCCACCAGGCCTTCAGCGATAACGGCCACTCCATCCGGCCGGCCATAACTGATACGTTTAATAATGGATCCAACCAGGATATCAACGATCTTATTCAGCCGTATTTTCTTTTCAGGAAATTCTTCCGGAATCAGGGTTAAAGTTGCGCCGGCTGCTTTACCGATACCCAAAGCCAGATGGCCAGCTTTACGGCCCATGGTGATTACAAAATACCAGCGGGTTGTCGTCTTGGCATCGACCATAATATTTTTAATAATATCAACACCCAAATGTCGGGCGGTTTGAAAACCGAAGGTGCAGATACCATGCGGCAAATCCAAATCATTATCGATGGTTTTAGGAACATGCACCACGCTGATACGATTTTCGCCTATCTCCTGTACTTTGTATGCCGAGTAAGCCGTATCATCACCACCGATCGTAATCAGTTTATCCACATTTAAACGTAATAAGGAGGTTATCGTATTTTCCAGATTTTTTTTATCTTTGGTCGGGTTATCACGTGCAATACCTATAAAGGAACCGCCACGGAAATGAATTCGGCTGACCGCAGAAATAGTCAACGGTGTAACATTGTCAATATTCCCACTCATGATCCATTTAAAACCATCTTTAATCCCGATCACCTCAGCACCGGACAATACGGCCCGAATAGTGGCAGCACCAATAACACTGTTAATTCCGGGGGCAGGTCCTCCTCCTACCAGGATCGCCATCCGTTTATGCGAGTGCAACATACTGAACCTCCAATCGTCTTTAGATGCACATAATATAATTATGAAGTTTGTAAATTATTTAAATAATATTACTTTTGCAATAATGATTATAGAGATATATTTTGCTCAATTTAATTAAGCTTATTAATCATGGCAGCGCTGAAAAATAATCTTCAGGGTATGGTCGGTAATTTTTATGAAACATCACCAGATTATCTGCATATAAAGTATAAGGATTGATTGGAACCAGCAAACCTTTGGCGACGGGAATGATATTCAGGTAAAATAGCTATGTAAGTCAAGCATGAAAAAAAATCATCTACATATATTACAACTTATTTTGATTTGGTTTTCCCTATTCCAGTGTATATGGGCACAGGACAATTCCCCCCTACAAAAGGCGCTTGCGCGTCAGACCCTGATCGAAAATGAAAAGAACCGGTATATTAACACCTACCGTAATAATTACCGGCCAGGGCAAGCCAATCAGAGTCAGTTTGATGTCACTTTTTACAATTTGAATTTCGATCTTGATCCGCAAAATAGCCTGCTCGGTGGAAAAGTAACTATCCAGGGCAGGAGTTTGCGCAATGGATTAAATCAGTTAGAAATCGACCTGTCAGCTGATTTGGACATCGATTCCATCAGTCAGGATCTGAACGTACTCAACTATTCCCGGCAGCAGGATTTGATCATAATTTCTTTGTCCCAATCACTAAATGTTGGCGAAATGTTTAACATCACTATCAGTTATCACGGAAATCCTGAGTATAGTGGTTTCGGGTCTTTTGGCTGGGATTATCATGGAACTCCAGCAGCACCTATGATCTGGACCCTGAGTGAGCCTTATGGAGCACCTTCCTGGTGGCCCTGCAAGGATAATCCGGCTGATAAAGCAGATTCGGTTTGTATTTCCATAACGGTACCGAATGAACTGACTGCCGTATCCAATGGTAAATTGATATCAGTAATTTGGAGGGATGCCGCACATAACACGTATACCTGGCGAACCACTTATCCTATCAGTACCTATCTGGTTTCACTGGCCATCAGTAATTATCAAACCTTTCGTGACTGGTATATAACCAGCAGCAATGATTCCATGCCGGTTGATTTTTATGTCTGGCCACAACATTTAGCCGCAGCAACAGAGGACCTTAAGATAACCGTCGATATGATTTCCTTCTATGCGTCCGTTTTTGGTGAGTATCCTTTCCTTAACGAAAAATATGGTCTGGCAATTTTTCCCTGGGGCGGTGCTATGGAGCACCAGACTATTACCTCCTACGGTGCCGGATTGATCACCGGTAATCATTTTTTCGACTTTATCAATGCCCATGAACTGGCTCATCAATGGTTTGGAGATTGCATTACCATGCGTAGCTGGTCGCATATCTGGTTAAATGAAGGATTTGCTTCCTATGCTGAGGCATTATGGCAGGAACATTTGGGCGGTAAAACGGCATATCTTAATTATATGAAAACGCAAGAACGGGCAACTTTTGCGGGAAGCTTGTATGTGGTTGATACCACGGATATCAACGCCTTATTCAGCAGTACGGTTTATGATAAGGGGTCCTGGGTGCTGCATATGTTGCGGGGAGTACTGGGAGACTCCTTGTTTTTTACCAGTCTTAAAACTTACGCCAATCATCCGGATTTGAAATACGGCAATGCCCTGACCGAAGATTTCCAGTCAGTATGCGAACAGCAAAGTGGTCAAGATTTAGACTGGTTTTTTACAGAATGGATTTATCGTGAAGGAAGACCGGAGTACTCTGTTGTATGGTATATTTACGGCAACAATCCTTATACAATCAAAATAAAAATTGATCAATCTAATGCTGAATTCTATCAGATGCCTTTAATGTTACAATTAAGCGGAACAGAAATTGATACTTCGATTAGAGTGATCAATAGTTTGAAAAACCAGGAGTTCAAATTCAGTATGTCCGCTTATCCGGATACATTAAAAGTAGATCCGGAAAACTGGGTGTTGAAACATGTTACAGTAACCTATCTTGGCTATTTTTCGCAAGAGTTACCCGAGAAGTTCGGCATTTCGCAAAACTATCCCAATCCTTTCAATTTCAACACGCAGATAAACATTGCCTTACCAGAGCAAGGGCAGGTGTTTATTCAAATTTATAATGTGATGGGTCAGCTGGTATATAATGACCAAAAAAATTATAATGCCGGTTATCAAACTTTTTCCTGGAATGGAACAAATAATCAGGGAAAATTTTTACCATCGGGCTTATATTTTTACAGAATCCATAACGACCAGGCCAGTTTTACCCGGAAAATGACCTTGATCAAATAGTCGTTGTAATAGGAGAGAATCATAGCGGTGTTCAATTTAAAGTCCTTTCAGCATAATGTTTTTTTGCAGGTCATCATCATTATTTTGCTGGCAACTATGACCGGTTTGATCTTTAATTATTTTTCTAGTAATGGCATTCCCTTGATTTATGATTCTTCGCCTTTGTCTATAACTAATTTAATTTCTGTTGAGCAGGCAAATTTACTCTTTCAGCAGGGTCAGGTTCTATTTATTGATACCCGTTATCCGGAAGAGTTTTCTAAAGGTCATATCAAGCAGGCTGTGAATGTACCATCAAGATGGTCAATGGATCAGATCATAAATTTCTTTGAATCGATTTCCAAAGACCGGGCGCTGTT
>CAYSHN010000309.1:0-4886 GCA_964430815.1 uncultured Calditrichota bacterium
ACAGGTTACTCAAAATCAAAATACCACTTATTTTCCAACGCAGACTAAAAAACTTCATAACTGCTTTATATATTCAAGCATATCCTGCTGAAATTTCAGCCGTTTATCTTCATCTGTTATCTGGTGGCTGATTGCTTCTGTTAACAGGGCAGCGTTTTCTTGGTTCACCTGATTGCGCTCGGTATTTAAGTCCGATAAAACATCATCAATAATATATGAGGCAACTGGACCAATATTTTTCACCAGTACTTCTTCCAGTCGCTTGAAAAAATCCTCCCTGATAAACTTAATGGATTGGCTTGCCACCTGCTGCTAATTTACCAAATTTAATTTATTCGTCCCCTAGCCAGTTTGACTTTCCCCGGCTGTATCTGCTTTCCCAACTTAATATTATCAAACTAACTTTGGATATTTTATTTTTTTAATATAATAGTAATTAAAATTTATTGCAATTTAGAAATTAAATTTATTTCCCTGGTCTCGAGTTGTTCCGGGATCAATTTGGGTGGTTTTTCTTCTAAATATTTTTTAATCTGTTTGATAAACTTTTTATCTTCAAGCAAATGAGCCAGTACGACATTTAAGGTGATCCGTAATAAAGGCATGATCTTATCCTGAGTGCAATAGGTAATCAGGATTAAGCCATTTTTGATCATAATGATTAAATTATAATCAGACCACTTGATTTCCACTTCTTTAACAATCCGGTCGATTTTTTGATGAATAAGCAAAATCCGAATTATTTTTTCGGCAATCTTTTCTGAAGTAGCCTGATCAAAATTAAGACCAATTTTACCGATCACATTCCCGGTCTGGCTGGTCAAGAGTACCCCTTCCACTCCGCTGATGTTCAGTATTTCTTTAAACCACTTATTATCTTCCAGCATTGTTTCTTTCTCTAAAAGTGATCAGTATTATCATTATCTATAGCCTGATAATGTGATTGTTCACACATTCAGAACCTGATTAACTAAAGATAAAATAGTATCCAGTTGGTACTTGGTCTCAATATCCAGATAGACCAGATTTTGTTTATAAAAAGCCAGCAATATACGGTTTTGGGTGGTATTCAGACTGATAAAGCGGGGATTATTTCTACCCATCAATGTACCTATTTTTTCAACCTGCAGCAGAGTAAAAGCCGCCAAAACTGATAATCCGTCGATCCGGGTATTACTGGCCAGAACATTACCGTCCGAATTAATAATAGCCGTATTCCTGACTCCTTTGATATTCATTAGCATGCTCAATAAATGCAAATGTTTGCTTTCATCACTGATCTGCAGGGTATCCAGATGATGGAGGCCCTTGAGCAGTAAACTGTTCCAGGGGATATTGATCGAGATAATCGGTGGCCGCACATTGTTCTCCACCCTGAATTTGCCTTCCTCCAATGCCAGCATTTTAAACAGCGCCTCTTCGCCAACATCAGGATCCAATTCGGCATGAACCACATTTCCATCCTGAAAGTATATAAAACCATATTTACCAGCATACTCAATAGTGAGTTTGGAGGTATTCTTCTCCATACAATTCAGTTGGATCAAATTGGGTAATCTGAGATCGCGAAGATTGCCTACTAAAGCCATAATTATTTCAAAATATCCATAACAAGTTGTCTTATCTCTTTCATCTCAAAAGGTTTTTCCAAATAAAACCTGGCACCTTTTCTCATGGCTTCCTCTTTCTTGTCGTCGGAGCCAAAGGCTGTCATAATAATCACTTCCAGATGCGGATAATGCTTCTTGATCTGAGTCAGTAATTCCAGACCGTCCATACCAGGCATTCTGATATCGCTTATGACCAAATCAAACTTTTCACGGTTTATTTTTTCCCAGGCTTCATCACCCGAGGCAGCGGTAACAACCTCATAATTCTGTTTAGCCAGAATAAAGCATTGATAAAGACTGAAGGTCAGCGTTTCTTCATCATCTACAATCAACAATTTTTTTGTTTCATCCATAACAGTAATTCCGTTCCTTGCTTATTACGAGTTATTATTTATTTCCAGTTACCATTCAACTGATGCCTTTGAACTAGCCAGTCGGCAAAAATACAGAAAACCGGGTACCTTGGCCAGGTTCACTTTCAACCTCGATTCTTCCCCCGTTTTCTTCAACCAAACGGGAGGAGATGGATAATCCTAAACCGACACCATCGCTTTTGGTAGTGAAAAAAGGATTAAAAATTTTCTTAATATTTTCTTTTTCGATTCCGCAGCCCTGGTCTGCGATTTGAATAGCGACCATCGACTGATCTTCCTTATCCGCGGAGGCTGGAATCATTAAAGTTGATACAGCTAAGGTGCCCCCGTTCTCCATCGCGTCGATAGCGTTTAAAAACAAATTAATCAAAACCTGTTCCAGTTGATTCTCATCCACATATACTGTCGGCACATTTTTATCAAAACTGGTGTTATAAACAATATTTTTTTTATTCATTTTGGATGAAAGCAGTACCTGGACACCTTTAATTATATTTTCCACTACAATAAAATCTTGCCTGGGTTTACCCGGTTTGGCAAATTTAAAAAACTTCTTAAGCAACTCATTAGACCGATCAATTTCTTTAATAATCCGTTTGATCAATTCAGCCCTAAAATCACCCGGACTAAAACTATCCTCCAACACCTGTGCTGACGATTTAATACCGGCAAGTGGATTTCGGATCTCATGAGCAATACCAGCTGAAACTTCACCCAGCGTGGCCAAACGATCGATCCGCTCCAGGCGGCTGCGGAAATTATGAATATTCGTCAAATCCCGGAAACTAAATATGACACCGTTATATTTGACATCCTCAATATCCAGCAAAGTAGTGGTAAAACCGATGGGGATGACCTTTTGATTGCGGGCAAGTAAATTAACCTCTTTGCTTTCAAACATGCTTTTATTTTTCAACAGAACATGAAGAATCTGTTCGCACTCACGCTGATCGGCGAAGATCGTTTGTATGGATTTACCTACCAGCTCACTAAACTCATAATCAATCAGTTTTAATGCAGTGGTATTAATGAAAGTAATGAGACCCTCAAAATCGATAGTGATGATTCCACTGGATATATGTTGTACCACACCTTTATGAAACTGATACACCTGCTCCAGTTTCTTGCTCCGGCCAATGACTTTCTTATATTTTTCTGCCAGCTGGCGGTATTTGGTGTCCAGGGAGATATACTCAGTACGTTCATTGTACGATTTATTGATCAACGAGATGCTTTCTTTCTTTATATCAAATTGTTTACTCATAGTGGTAATATCGTATATTTAATTAAAATTTACAAAAAACCTGCTCGAGCATGCAACCTGTTTGTATTTATAACATCTCCTGAGGATCGACATCAACAACAATCTTCAAATTGGATTCTTTTAAACGAATATATGGCTGCAGAACCATTTCAACCATTTTTTTGGTACGGCTACCACCGGGATCTTTCGCGGGATCTATCTTAAGCAGGGTTTGCCAACGATACTGTTTATTGATCTTGGCAATGGGGGATGGTGCCGGACCAGTAATTTCGCACAAACCCCTCCTTGATACGCGGAGTTTTTGTGTAATCTCCCGGGCGATTGCTATTGTCGTGGATAAACTATTGGTTGAATACCTCAGGTTGATGATCCTGCGGAAAGGCGGATATCCCAATTCCTGCCTGTATTTTATCTCCTGCCGGTAAAAACCTTTATAATCATGATTCCTGGCAAATTGGATGGCATAATGATTGACTATATTGCTCTGAATAACTACTTCACCTTCCAGTTCATCCCGTCCTGCTCTTCCAGCGACCTGGGTTAACAACTGGAATACCCGTTCAGCAGACCGATAATCAGGTAAACTTAATCCAATATCAGCAGAGATCACCCCCACTAGGGTCACTTTACCAAAATCCAAGCCTTTTGAAATCATCTGGGTACCCAATAGAATATCAGCCTTGCCTTCTTTGAATGATTTTAGAAATGAATCATGTGAACCCTGACGGCCAGTTGTATCCTGATCCATCCTGATCAGGCGCGCATTGGGAAAGAATTTCATGATCTCCGCCTGAATTTTTTGGGTGCCCACCCCGAAATATTTTATATCGAGACCCTGGCATTTGGGACAATATTCCGGGGCCTCTTTTGCATATCCACAATAGTGGCATAATAAATTCTTATGGTAGGCATGATAAGTCAAGGTTATTTCACAATTGGGACAAAGAAAAATGTAACCACAATCCACGCATTGCAAATAGGCTGAATAACCACGACGGTTCTGTAACAAGATAATCTGCTCCCGGCGTTCTAATCGATCCCGGATTTTCTTAAGCAGGAGCGGTGTAAATACCCTGGATTCCTTTTTACCCTTGAAAAGGTTTTTACCATCCTCTATAAATACCTGCGGCAAGTTTATATCTTTGATCCTTCTGGTCAGTTCTATCAAGGTGTATTTATGTTTATTGGCATTATAGTAGGATTCCAGGCTGGGAGTCGCTGAGCCAAGTACTACCACGGCCTGATTCATCCTGGCGCGGTATATTGCTGCATCCCTGGCATGATAACGCGGTGCAGGGTCATTCTGTTTATAGGAACCATCATGCTCTTCATCTACCACAATGATCCCCAGATTCTGAACTGGCATAAATAAGGCCGAACGCGGACCCACTACAATCGATACTTCCTGGTGATATACTTTCATCCAGGTTTCAAAACGATCATGTAAACTCAATTTACTATGAAACACAGCGACTTGTCCCGGGAAAAAATTATCGAAGCGTCGTAAAGTTTGCGGAGTCAGCGATATTTCCGGAATTAATACGATTGCCGTCAGACCTTTTTGAATACAGGATTTAATCGCTTCCAGATAAACCTGGGTTTTTCCACTACCGGTTACACCATATAACAAAAATGTCC
>CAYSHN010000310.1:0-4883 GCA_964430815.1 uncultured Calditrichota bacterium
TCGATCCACCAGAGCATCTCATGAATAATATCCTGAATCAAATTAACCGTGAAAAATATCGAGCCAAGCCGGTGATTCAAAATAAAGTCCAGTTTTGGCTGGAATGGTTTTTTAAACCTAAACCCAAAGTTGCCCTGGCTTTCTGTAGCGGAATGATTTTAGGTGCTGTGTTGCTCATGCTATTACTGTTAGGATGGTTCTCAAAATATCCAGTTTCTAATTTGAATTTGATCGGTACAATTGGGATAAACGATCATCCGGGTATTGAAAAACTGTATGACTTGCCGTTGAATATCAGTGAATCCATTGGCCGAATAAAAGTTAACCGTTTCGATCAACTGGTCTGGCTGGATATGAATTTTTCATCTGGAAAAAATATAGAAATAAAACTGGATTATGATCCCGGAATTCTCCGCTTCGATCAATCACTTCTTTTTCGGTCAAAAGAGATTTCGGTACAATCTTCCGATAAGCAGATAATCGTTTCCAGTAGACAAGGTGGTCAATCAATGGTATTTTTCTTTAAAAATAAACCACCAACTACGGTGATCGAGATAACAGTGTGCAGGGATCAGAATAAAAGCTTTACTGAAAAAATCAAATTAAATTAAAAATAGCACCAACATTGTTATTCATAGATTGTATTTATTATAGAGATGGGATAGGGATAAGCATTTATTTTAAACCTTATATAAGGAGGAAGTATCATGAATCAACAAATTAAATCCCGGCGTCTGGCCTGGATGATCACTGGTCTTGCTGTCATCATAGTGGTGATAGTTTATTTTGCTTTAATTTATCCGTGGCCGGAAGTCCAACAAGTATCGGGTACTATTGGCGGAGTGGAAAAGGCTGAAAAATATCGCGCTGAGCAGATTTCGGATGAAGACGTGGTCCTAGGAAACAATTTTGACCAGCTATCCACTGCCGAAAAAAATAAGGTGATGGATAAATTTTCAGATGTAGCAAAAGGCGCTTTGTTTAACAAACTTTCTGATGCGGAAAAACAGGCTTACTATAATAGATTGAGCGATGCTGATAAATACAATATGTTAAACCGGCTGGCCGATGCCGATAAACAGGCTATTTATAACAAACTATCCGATGCCGAGAAGCAGGCTGTGTGGAATCGCTTGAGCGATGCTGAAAAACATGATATGTTGAACAAATTAGCCGATGTTGACAAGAATACTATTTATAATCGATTGTCTGATGCTGAGAAGCAGGCTGTGTGGAATCGCCTGAGTGACGCCGAGAAATATACCATGTTAAACCGGCTGGTTGATGCTGATAAACAAACAATTTTTAACAGACTTTCGGATGTCGAAAAACAAGCGATATCAAACCGGCTCACAGATGTTGAAAAAGAAGCCTATCTGAACAAGCCCACGGATGTTGAAAAAGATGCTTATTTATTCAATCGGCTTTCCGATGCGGATAAACAGCAGTTATTCAGTAAAATATCAGAAGTTGAAATGAAAGCCTATATGAATAAGATATCGGATGTTGATAAAAACGCCTATGTATTTGATCGGCTAGGCGATGTCGAAAAACAACAGTTATTCAGCAAAATATCGGAAACTGAAATGAAAGCTTACATGAATAAGATATCGGATGTCGATAAGCAGGCCTTTCTATTCGACAGGCTTACCGATGCCGAAAAACAACAGTTATTCAGTAAAATATCGGAAGTTGAAATGAAAGCCTATATGAATAAGATATCGGATGTTGATAAAAACGCTTATGTATTTAACAGGCTTTCCGATGTTGAAAAACAGCAGGTATATAACAAGCTATCCACTGTGGAAAAAGCTGCTTTGCTCAACAAATTACCCGATGCCGAAAAACAAATCATCAGAAATAGAATAGAATATTAAAAAGAAATTCAGGACAGAAAAATTAATCTTAAAGTGCGGGAGATATAATTTTGAATCTCCCCCACTTTTTCCAGCGTGTGGTACACTAGTTCAGCTATTGACATTCCAATAGTAAAACGCACTGAAGCATGAAAAAAGATCAGTTTAACTTAATAAATATTATTTTTATTTGGTTTTTCTTTACCAGTTTTTTATATGCTCAGTTTTTCAGCTTCGAAACGGAACATGTCCGTATTTTATATTATGACACGAATCATCGCTATCTAATATCACATTTGGCTCGTTGCTTTGAAAATTCCTTTGCCTTTCACAGCAACCTGTTTAATTATCAATCCGCGGAAAAAGTTAATATCCTCTTCCATGATCTAAGCGATTACGGTACAGGCGGGGCAACTACTGTGCCCTGGAATTACGTTATTGTCGCTCTGGAACCATTTGATTACGTATACGAAACATCACCAACCAATGAGCGTATGAATTGGCTCATGCATCACGAATTAGCTCATATTGTTGCCATGGATAAAGCCGTCGGACTGGATCGGAATGCCCGTAAAATATTTTTAGGCAAGGTTGAACCCACAGCCGAAAATCCGATTACTATTTTTTATACCTATCTGACCAATCCACGCCGTTACGCTCCTCGCTGGTTTCATGAAGGGATTGCCGTATTCCTGGAAACATGGATGGCGGGTGGGTTGGGACGTGTCCTGGGGGGCTATGATGAAATGGTCTTCCGCACGATGATTTATGACAACAGTTATTTTTACGATATCGTTGGATTGGAATCTGAGGGTACCACAATAGATTTTCAAATTGGTGCCAATTCCTACTTATATGGAGCCCGTTTTGTAACCTATCTGGCAAACCAATATGGACCAGAAAAGATATTAGAATGGTTTAATCGTACCGACCAGAGTAAGCGCTATTTTGCGAATCAATTTAAACAGGTATATGGTCATTCATTGGATGAGGAATGGTCCCAGTGGATCCGATGGGAAAATCAATGGCAAAAGAAAAATCTTGAATCAATTCAAACAAATCCCACTACACCTTACAGGAATATTACAAAAGTAGCTCTTGGTTCTGTTTCTCGGGCATTTTATGATCCCGGAGTCAATAAAATTTATACTGCCATACTTTATCCGGGTAGTTTCGCCTATACGACTGCTATTGATGTGGGGAATGGCAAAATCGAGAAAATTTGTGAAGTACCCTCGCCGGCACTGTATTATGTATCCGCTCTGGCTTATGATTATTCCAGCGGGAACCTGTTTTATACTACCGATAACAGCAGAGCTTGGCGTGACCTGAATTGCGTCAATATCAGAGATGGTAAATCCAAATTACTGCTTAAAGATGCCAGGGTAGGGGATCTGGCCTTTAATTCTGCCGACCAAGCGCTGTGGGGGGTGCAACATCATAACGGACTTTCAATTGTTGTCCGCTTTTTACCACCATATAACCAGTGGCAAAATATTTTACAATTATCCTATGGTAAAGATATCTTTGACCTGGATATTTCGCCGGATGGAAAATACCTTACCGCTTCATTAATTGAAATTAGTGGCCGCCAGCGACTGATTAGAATGGAAATCGAAAAGTTACTCCAGGCCAATGATACGTTTGAAGTTCTCTTTGAATTTGAGGACAATGCTCCAGCTAATTTTGTTTACAGCCCCGATGGTAAATCTCTTTTCGGTACTTCCTATTATTCAGGAGTTTCGAATGTATACCGTTACGATTTTAAAACCAAGGGAATGAACTTGATTACCAATACTGAAACAGGTTTCTTTAGACCTGTCGTAGTATCATCAGATTCTATAATTGTATTTCGCTATACAGGTGATGGATTTGTCCCGGCCATGATTTCCTGTAAATCCCCTGCCCGGGCCAAAGCAATTAGATTGCTGGGACAGGAAATTGTAAATAGATATTCTGTGGTAAAGCAATGGAAGGTCGGTTCACCCGTCGGTATAAATCTGGACTCGTTAACCACCTATGATGGTATATATCATGCATTAAACCAAGTTAAAATAGCTTCAGCCTATCCTATTGTTGAGGGTTATAAGGATTTTCCGGCTTACGGTCTTCGCTTTAATCTCCAGGATCCCCTGGGTTTATATACGGTTCAGTTATCCGCTTCCTATTCACCTAATAATTTACTACCTGCAGATGAGAAGTTTCATTTGAATGTTAAATTACGTCATTGGCCGTGGATGATCAGGGCAATATATAACCGTGCGGATTTTTATGACCTGTTTGGTCCTACAAAAGTAAGCCGTAAAGGAAATGCGTTGACTATAGGTTATGAAGGATCATTGATCAGCGAACTTCCCAAAACTATGAATTATACCTTTCAACTATCTGGTTATAATAATTTAGAAAGATTGCCCGATTATCAGAATGTCCTGGCACCATTCGATAGGTATATGACACTTAATACCAGTCTATACTATAGTTTTCTACGCAGTTCTCTGGGCGCCATCGAAAAAGAAAAGGGAACGGCCTGGGAAATTAATTTACGTTACAATTATGTTAATGCGAAGTTTTTAACTCTTATACATGCAAATTTTAATTATGGCTTTATCCTGCCGCTTGATCATTCTTCAATCTGGATGAGAGGTTCCACCGGTTATACTTTCGGTGATCAGCATAATCCGTTTGCCAACTTCTATTTTGGTGGATTCGGAAATAATTGGATCGATTATCTCACTGAACTAAGATATCGGGAGTATTATAGTTTTCCAGGTGTCGAAATAAATAAAATAGGGGGGACAAATTTTATTAAATTAATGATGGAGTGGACATTGCCTCCTCTTCGATTTCGTAGGTTTGGATTCACCAGTCTTTATCTGCGCTGGTCACGCCTGGCGTTATTTTCATCAACCATTATTTCTGATTATAACCATGACTTGTATCGAAGAAAATTTATCAATCTGGGAGGGCAATTGGATAGCCAACTTGTCATATTTTCCATGCTTAATTCAACTTTTTCGCTTGGTTATG
>CAYSHN010000311.1:0-4878 GCA_964430815.1 uncultured Calditrichota bacterium
TCGTCTGCCATGATTTATCAGAATAACATTATTCGCCTTAAAACCTGTGATGTCGATTGTAGAACATATAGCCACTTAACTATATTTGAACTCGACAAACATCTTACCCAAATCTTATTTCCAAGTAGTGCAACTCCACCAAGATACCAGTCGGAGGCAACCGGAATCATTGTATTTGCTACCACATCAAATTTGTAGAATCTCTGGGGTATCGCTGCTGTTCCCTCTTTAGCAATATAAATATCAGGGGACCCGGCATCCCAGTCAGAGCTTGCGCCAGTGGCCCAGGTCTGAAGTGAGGGCTGATAAGTAACCACTTCCCATGTAGGTGCGCCAGAAGTACCACCGTTGATATTAAGCCTGTCAAGCACCCCTGTAGTTCCCCTGAATGAATATATGTAGCGGCCGTCCTTTATGTTTGTAATGTCAGCCCATGTTGCATTGCCTGTTTTACCAATAAAGTCTGCACTCATGCCTGCTACTGCCGCCCCTGCACGTGCCACTGTCGGTGATAAAGCTGCCCATGTATTTGCAGATATAGAGTATTTATATGTCACCACATCATTATCACCCAGTAAATAAATAGCATTCTCATCGCCTTCAATCACGAATGTAGAAGTAGCGTCTAAATCTGTTCCTGAACCTATTGTAAGAGTATCTGTATCATTGTCTGTAATAACCCTAATTTGTCCCATGCCTGTACCTGCGGTTATCCTTACCTGAAAACCTATCCACTGGTCATTCGTCCAGTTCTTACCGTCACATTCTACCGCTGTTGTTGAACTATCTGCATCGGCCGTCCCTGTATCATAACTAATACCAATCATTCCAGGAGTTACCATTCTACCGTCAATGTTAAATGTTGCAGATATATTAGCAATAGAAAGAAACGCACCCCATGACATTGTTCCTATGTCAAATCGCTTGAATGATGATGCCAGCAATCCTGCTGTGAATATAAAAAATGAACCGGAAGAAATTCTGAAGGTATCATTATTCGCAACCACACTTGGACACGCCGTAGTAAATGTCAAAGTAATCGTAGAACCAGCCACTCCGGTAGTTGAAATAGCTGATATTGTTTTACGAAGTCCTATATTTGCAGCCGTACCCGTAAGAAACTCGACCGTCTGGCCTACTACATAGCCATTAATATTATGGGTGTTCAAAGCGACCGTTATTGTTGATACTGTACCTCCCGTTGCTGTATAAGCTGGCGACCAATCTGAATAACAACCACAAGCACCGGCTCCAATAGCAGGAGTAAAAGCACCAGAAGCAACCGGAAGCCACGCATCCTGCAAATGATCATAGAGATAATGAACGGTTGCTGATGCTACATACATAGCAAACCTGCTTATATTAGCATTGTCATTAACAACAAATCCACCCGCTGCGGTAACAGTATCAGCAGGATTCATCGTTTGCCATTCTTTCCTGTGTGCTAACTGCACGTTATTTTGAGCTTCCGCCATTTTATTTAGCTGTTATATTGTTAATATTTGATTGAATTGCTGTTAAGTTTTCCAGTGCTACTCGCTGTGTATAACTTATTCCGGCAAGTGCTTTTTCTGCTATTGATTGTGCAGACGTAATCGGCCCGGTCACAGCCGTTGAAGGAACTGAGGTTTGTGAAACTCTTAAAGTTGCTCCGCCCACATTTGCAATTACCCCACCAAGCGGAGCTAATCGTTGAACAAGTTCCTGTAATGTCTCAATTAAAGATGTTCTCGTTGAGTCCTCAGCAGGAGGTAATATTCCATAAACCTCCATAAATAACTGTTCAAATGTCTTTCGTATCATAGTCTTATCAGATCAACGGTGCAGAGTTTACCCGCAACGTAATTATTAATTTTATTAACATAGAAATACGCCTTATACTGGCTCAGATAAATCGGGATGTTATGCTTCAGTCCTGCCACCTCATAAACAGGAAGATTGAATTTTGCCCTGCGTAAATTAGTTTTTGTCAGCAGCCTGGAGAGTGAAGCATAATTAACCACCAGACTTGAGAATGAAACTTCAAGTGATGAAGCTTTTTTCGGAGTTACTATCTCATGTGATGTTACGCCAAAGTCACCCGTCAGCGGGACCTGACTTTCCCTTATCCATAAACTCTTTTGATATGGCGGTGAGGCTATCTCTTTTACAAAATCTATATAAACGATCCTCGGATCAATAGTTTTATTCGCTTCATAAAGACTTGTTGATTCATTCCACTTATTAAAACCGATCCGCGATACGTCAACGGAATAATTATTCGTCAGTATAGTTACTTCGTCACAAGTCGCAACACTAAGCTTAACGATGTCTTTTTCGGCAGGAAGTGTAGCATCATTAATATCCATACTTCCCTTGCCATTATCTTCAAGTACATCCTTTGATTCTTTGTATTTCAGATAGTTTTCCTGCCCGTAATCTCCGTATTTAAACTCTGTTTCATCATCGCGCTCCGAAAGATAATTACTCCAGTTCCTTGCCATAGGAATATTATCATATAGTTCATCATAATTCCAGAACCGTATTTCTCTGTCTTTTGGTGTGACATCAGGTACCAGTGCAAAAAGATGGCAGATTAATTTTATAAATTCTGTCTGTGTCATATCCGGCAAGTACAGATTAGGATAAACATCCGAACCGTAAGCGATCAACGCATCTTGAATCTTTGTAATAGCAACAGAAAAGGAATAGTAGTAAACTGAATTGGTGAGGATGCTCAATTCATCACCGGGAACACCATTAAATTCGTATTCAAAATTAGCCCAGGCAATACTCCATGATGTTACCGTAAATGTCCCCTGATAAGCCGCATGGTTATAAAGTGAAAGTGTCGGGATATTTGCAGATATAACATAAACATGGATAGTATATTTTGCTGCATAAGGCACATCATAATATCCTGATAAGAAACGAGCATCACCATTAAATAACAATGTGCCAGGAAAATCATAGTTTCCGAGTTCATCATTATTAATAGATAACCGCGCACCGTACCATGACATTGAATACAGGAACTTATCAGTATTAGTAATCGACCGTTTAGCTATCGGCATATATAATTTCAGAAAGGTATCACTTGACAGTAAGTCGCCACCAGTTACCGTGAATCCTGCATTCAGAAATATTTCATCCCATATTGTTTTCAAACGGATAAACGGCCATATCCAACCACCGTAAAGTTCTACATAATCGCCACCACCCGGGACGGGATCAGTCCAGGGACACATCGATCCATCATCTGAAGGCTCACAAAGCGGGTAAACAACGTCAATGCCTGGTGAAGTGATAGCGTGTGTGGCTGCCATAAATACAGCATTCCAGTTATGAACCGTATCAGCCAATGTAAGATCAGATAGTTTTTTGCCTTCAATAAGCTTGAAGAAATTAACATTACCCGATAGAATAGAAACATAATAATACTGATCATCCACTTTATCCAGTACCAGATAACCAGCCGTGACGATCTCTATATTATCCTGAATAAGCTTACAGGACTGATTCTCATACGGGAATGTTGTACTTGCCCCAACCTCACCGGACAACTCAAACAGGGCTTTCATGGCCCTTGTCTTGCGGATCTTAAACGTAGCTGTGAAGTCTGACTGCCTATCCTGCATCTCTGCAATGTCATTTACCTGTTTATTGACCGGGACAACTTCCTCATCATCCATATCACAAAGCGTATCACCCAGATAAAGCTTTAAAGACTTCTGATATACAGATGATGAATCCGGTATTTCCTTTCGGGTGACTTCGAAATCTAAAATATAACTATCTTCATGTTCATTCTTTATCAGATGATCACCTCTGGTTATTTCAACTTCACGCCAGGTCCCGAGTTCGTATTGTTCGACTTTCTCTGCAAGCAACAGTCCTGTAAATCCCGTAATGTTTAACGGTGTTATTCCCTCAACAGTTACCTTATATGAATATTGAGATTTAATCCTGGTATCGCGTTCAGTCTTTGAGATCACTGAAAAGAAATTCGTCACCTGAACGCCCATGCTCTCAGTAACCATTGAAATCTCAAACCCGTTTGTAAAATTAAAATAATGCCAGCCATTAAACCACCACCGGAGATATATACCAGTAATGCAATCAGATACACCTACTATAATACGACCTATTTTCATTTCAGATAACAGTATATTTTATTGTAAACCATTGCTGATAATATACCCGCAGAAATAAAGAATCCAAATTCAACCAACTGAAAAGGTTTTGTAAATATAAAATACCAAAGGCATATCTGACCTACAAAGCAACGGTAACATCCTCCGAGTGGTTTATATAACCACCAGGGCAATCGTTCAATCAATTTCCCATACCAGGTAAATGGAGTATGATCATCCTGTACGAGTGCAGAAATCATGAATCCTATCATCGATATTTTTAGTATTTCTATCATTCCGGTATATTATCGTACCAACAGTACGCTCCTGTTGTTAGTGCAGCCCATTCAGCATCATCTGTAATATTTGGTATAGGAGTGCCATCGTTGTAATGTATAACTCTAAGATTCGCAGCCATCCAGACTTGAGTGCCTATCTTAACTGTCGGATAGTTGTTGCCGTCAATGTCTGTCAATATTCCAGGATCAACACTATCATCTTTGATGAGGCGGATAGGAAGGCCATAATTATTATCACTATTCGTAGTTCCTGTAATTATTTGATCAGCATAAGCACCAGAGCCATATGAACTTATTGCATCAAATATCGTTTGTGACCAACAAGAACCTACATAACCTCTAAATATAAATGTACCATCATCCAGTCTTGCCCCTGATCCCAACATCGTAAATCCCGATGAATTATCTGCATGAGAATCATTCGGTATATCCCAGTGTGCCAATCCTACCTCTTTCAAGTGACCACC
>CAYSHN010000312.1:0-4863 GCA_964430815.1 uncultured Calditrichota bacterium
CCGGTAGGCGGATCAGCCTGCTGGCTGACTGCCGGACTCGTCAGAATGACAATTTTGGGAGAGCACCTATAGGGTTAATGATAAATTTCATACATGGGCAATAAATCTGCTACCCCCTTTGTAGCCCAGTGACCATAAACTTCCAGAGCATTTAGATCTTTTGGATAACCCGAAGAATCCAGATTTACCATCGTATAGTTCAATTTCAACCATGAGATTCTACCGTACAGATCCTTTACATATAAATATTTATCGAAACTCAACAACCATTCATCAGCAGACTCTCCCGGAGTGATAATGCGATGGTAGTCATCGCTGATAAATTGGAAAGATCCATCCGAGATCGTTTCCCCGGAATGATCGACAAAATGAACCATATACCCCTCTTCATATAATTTTTGCTGAATGAGCGCCTTTAAAAAATGAAAAAGGGATCCCTGATTTGCACTCTGGCGGTTCTGTTTCCAGAAGTCGGCCTGGGCCGAGTCAGCTGGTTGCATATAGGAAAATTTTGGTTTAATCGACCAACTCCATTTTCTTTGGCTGTTGTCCCATGAAAAATGGACCAGAATACAATCAATTTTCAGACCAAGAGCCTGGTTAATTATATATAGTGGTTGGATGGCTTTAGCCGCGAAATAATTAGGCGAAGTCCACTCAAAATCGAGTACTTCCGGATTTTCAATTTCGCATTGATCGGCAAAATCCGATTGGCCTAAAAAATAATATTTGAACTTTTTCAGATTGACCAGCCATTCCTTGGGGATTTCTCCCATCACCACAGTTGGAGTACTTTCATAAGCCAGGGACATCAAACGAAAGTTTTCCTGCAGATGAGAATCATTTTTTATCAGAACCGATTTACTAATATATTGATACCCGGCCATCGATACCACTAACTCATGAATACCAGCCGGCAGATTACTAATTACATAATATCCATCTTGGTCAGTCGACATTCCCCAGGTAGTATTAGCAATATACACATTTACATTCTCGATCGGTTTGCCAGTCGATTGGTCAAAAACATGACCGGAAATCGCATTGACGGCATTCTGGCCTATCAGAAGATTGCCGAGATTAACGCAATAGATCAAAACTATAAGGAGGTACTTTTTCATCTTTTTCATTATACGAATCAGAATATACAATGGTTACTTTCTAAATTCGAGTTAAATATGACTTTTCACGCAGGAACAAGCTTTCGTGTCTACGCGTATATAACTGCTGAGTACTGATGAGATACGCCACATTTTTAGTATTCTTTTAGTTGCCCTTTAGCGAGAATCATATTATAATTGTTATCAATTATTTAGCAGAAGTAAGGGCTATTTAAATCTAATAACCCGGTCATCGAAATTCAGGGGGATCTAAATGATAAATCGTCGTGAATTTATAAAACGGAGTAGTAAAGCGGCACTGGCTTTGTCCGCTCTATCCGCAGCAAACGCAGTATCTTTATTTGCTCAACAACCGGTTCCCGATGCGGTGTGGGTGGAAAATGGTGAACCAGCTGAACTGTTAAAAGCAGCATTGAATGAATTCGGCGGGATGAACCATTTCGTGTCCCGGGGTGATATTGTAGTGGTCAAACCGAATATTGGCTGGGATCGCGCACCGCAGTATGCGGCCGATTCCAATCCCGACCTGGTGGCCGAGATCATTAAAGCCTGTTATTCTGCTGGTGCTAAAACAGTTAAAGTATTTGACAACACCTGTAACAACTCCCGACGCTGCTATAAAAATTCACAAATTGAAGAAAAAGCTAGTGCAGTGGATGCGGAAGTATCCCAGATCCGGGCTGAAAAATTTGTTAATACGGCTATTAAAAACGGCAAAATGATCAAAGAATGGTCTATATATAAAGAATATCTGGAAGCGGATAAAGTCATAAATGTCCCTATCGCCAAGCATCATTCCATGAGCAGGGTGACTCTAGGCTTGAAAAACCTGATGGGGGTGATGGGTGATAATCGGGGCTCTCTGCATTCAGACTTTAACATTAAAATCAATGACATCGACAGTAATATCCTGCCCACTCTGACCATTATGGATGCTTATCGTATTTTAACTGCCAATGGCCCAGTGGGAGGAAACCTGGCCCATGTCAAATTAACCAAAACTTTAATTATGAGTCCCTGTGTGGTGACCACCGATTATCTGGCGCTTGACCTTTTTGGCCTCAATCCAGTGGAAGTTGGTCACATTAAAGAAGCAGTCGACCGTGGAATGAATAAATATGATTTAAAAAAATTGAATTTGAAAAAGATTGTCCTGTCTTGATTATAGATAGTATACCATCCGCAAGGGACAAAGGCACAGAGGCACAAAGGCACAAAGAAAAGCACTTAGGCACTTAGGCACTAAGTTAGCAAGAAACAAAGGGTCATTCCCGCCAATCGAATGCCTTGCGTAATTTTAATATAGGCGGGAATCTATCACCCATTTTAGACAACTGATCCACCAATGTTAAAAACCAGAAAAATATTTCAAATCCTCTTCCTGCTATTTTTCATTTTCCTATTCATGAAGGCACGGTATCCTTACAACGATGCACTTACCTCGGATATTTTTCTGCGGTTCAGTCCGCTGATTCCTTTATTTGATTTTATTCAGAATTTCAGGATCTCCTGGTTATTCTGGCCGGCGTTGATCATCCTGTTGGCCACTCCGTTTCTTGGCCGTTTCTTTTGCGGCTGGATATGTCCATTGGGCACAACCATCGATGTCTCCAGTAAAATTGTAAAATCCCCTTCCAATAAAATTTCCGCCAAATTCGAAAACTGGCGCTATGTGAAATTTGCGATCCTGGTGGGTTTGATTATCCTGGCCATTTTTTCAGTCAACCTGTGGGGTTATCTTGATCCACTCTCAATTTTTAACCGGGCTCTGACTGCTGTTCTTTACCCACTTTCAACCTTATTCTTTGAGAAATCGGTATTAGGCCTGGCCGGGATTTCATTCCTGGAAAATCCTGCCTATTATGTCTATGACCATTTCAAGAATTTGATCATGCCCGAGGATCAGATATTTTTGCAGCAACTGTTCTGGATAACTCTTTTTATCGCCGTGATTCTGGGCCTGGAAAAATTATCGCGACGTTTCTGGTGCCGTAATTTATGTCCAGCGGGTGCCTGGCTGGGATTCCTGTCCCAGTTCCGTTTTTACGAACGTATCGTCGGTGACCAGTGCCCGGTTTGCAACAAGTGCCAGGTTGAATGTAAAATGAATGCCATTCCGGCCGGGGATGTTAAACTGACCAATAAAGTAGAATGTATCGAGTGCTTTAACTGCGGTGCGGTTTGCCCACCCAAAACCAAATCGATAACCTACCGCTGGCGCTGGAAACCATATCATTCATCCGTCGATTACGATCGCCGCCAGTTTATCACCACTTCGATCACGAGTGTTGCAGTGCTCGGTCTACTATCCCTTGGTCTCAGAAACCGTCAGGAACGTAAAGGAATTATTCGTCCACCTGGTTCATTACCTGAAGATGAATTCCTGGACCGTTGTATCCGCTGTCTGGAGTGTGTGCGTATCTGTTCCACCAACGGCCGCTGTTTGCAGCCGGATCATATTCACAATACGGTTATGGAACTGTGGGCTCCTACGGCCATCATGCGCGAAGGCTACTGTGAGTACAACTGTAATCTGTGCGGACAGGTTTGTCCGACCGAAGCTATTCTGCCTCTCGGTCTGGAACAGAAAAAAGTTACCCCCATGGGCCTGGCATATTTTGATAAAAATCTATGCATCCCTTATGCACAGAACAAGGACTGCATTGTATGTGAAGAGCATTGTCCCACACCTGAGAAAGCGATCAAGTTTGAAATTAAGAACGCAATCTTACCCGATGGCACTTCGCGGAAGGTTAAATATCCCTATGTGGTGCGTGAGTTATGCATCGGTTGTGGGATATGTGAAACCAAGTGCCCCCTGCCTACTGCTTCCGCTATAATTGTCACCAATGAAAATGAAAAACGATTAACTCCCGTAGAAGTAATTTAAATTTAATCAAATAATAAATTAAATCTTTCAGGAGTCATTCCCGCAAAACGTACACCTTGCTTGATCATAGTACAAGCGGAAATCTGTCACCTTTAAGGTGCTTTGCACCTTAAAGGTGACACTAATTAAACTTCACCCATAATCTTATCAAACTTTTCAACCGTAATTGCCTCCGAAGTGGCGAAAGCGATACCGGTTAGTTTGCTCAGGGCTATCGATGCTTTCAGGGCTGCTTCCATACCCGGAAAGTCAATGACAAAAAGCAGGTCTTTTTCACCCAATAAGGCGTACATCAATTTTACCTCACCGCCTAATTTTTTGACCATATCCAGGGACTTCCTGGTACGATCACCGCTGATGTCTTTTATGGCACCGGCAGAATATTTACCAAACAGTACATAGGTAGCCATATAATTTCCTTTCTTTTAAGATATGTTAATTGGTTCTAAAACATAATATTAAAGAATTGATCTTTTAGATTCTGGACAGGTCTCTGTTGAGGTTAATATACTTATTGCACCTAAGATTGCAATAAAATTCTATACTATGCTCCTGCCTGTCGACGCGCAGAGGATCTAAGGACTCTGAAATACTTGGATGCCTGACCTGTCTGCGGCAGACAGGCAGGTAACATACGATCATACTAGCGTTTTGATGATCGGGCAAGACACTCACCGGGTCATTCCCGCCGAAGGTGCGCCTCGCTTGAATGTAATCTAGGCTGGAATCTCGAGAGCAAACTGTGTGCCAGGAACAGCCACCTACCTTAAAGTAGGCGGCTGTTCTTAACCATATACTTTAACCATTTAGTTAAAATAATCCTTGACCTTTAATAATTCACGTCTTATCTTT
>CAYSHN010000313.1:0-4856 GCA_964430815.1 uncultured Calditrichota bacterium
CCGGTTTTCTCTGGGCTTAATTTTAGGAGGTGCTGTAGGAAATTTAATCGATCGCTTGATACACGGCAGGGTAGTGGATTTTATTGACGTCGAGTTTTTTGATATAGCTATTCCGCAATTTGATCTATGGTTTCTTCGCTTTCCGGGATATACACTTACCCGCTGGCCCATTTTCAATATTGCCGATTCGGCTGTTACCTGTGGATTGATCCTTCTTACATTATTACTGATTTTTCAAAAAGATCCGGTCGGGCAGGAGTTGACCACCTGAACATTGAGCAGGAAAATATAATCGTTACTTCCGGTCATCCGGCAATCGGTGAAAGACTGGATAAATTTCTGCATCATACCTATCCTGAAATAACACGTTCCCATTTTCAAAATCTAATTTTAAATCAGCTGATTCTGGTCAATAATAAAAGTGTAAAAACCGGCTATAACTTGAGAAGCGGTGATCAAATCAGCATACAATTAAACCTGCCAAACATGTCCGAAAAACTCATGGCCGAGAAAATTCCCCTGGATATTGTATATGAAGATGAGTACTTGCTGGTATTGAATAAACCGGCTGGATTAGTAATACATCCCGGAGCAGGTAATCGTAATGGCACGCTGGTAAACGGGTTATTGTACCACTGTCAGACTTTATCCACTGTGAATGGAACACTACGACCTGGTATCGTCCATCGTCTGGATAAAAATACATCGGGTTTGCTGGTGGTAGCAAAAACGGATCAAACCCATCTGAATTTATCCCGGCAATTCGAATCTCGTGATATTGTAAGGACTTATCAGGCTGTCGTCTGGGGGGATTTTAAGACGGCAGAAGGAAAAATCGAATCATTCATTGATCGTAGCAGAAAAGACCGTCAAAAGATGGCTGTAGTAAAAAATCATGGTAAGTATGCTCTGACCATGTACCGGGTGTTAATATCATTTAAATATTTTTCGTTTGTGGAGTTAACTTTAAAAACCGGACGCACCCATCAAATACGTGTTCACTTAAATCACATTCACCATCCTGTATTTGGCGATCCTGAATACAATGGGCGGCAGGGACAATTGTCCCGTCTGCCAACTTCTGTCAGAGATTTTGCCATAGCTCTGCTGAAAAAGATAAATCGACAGGCCTTGCATGCACGCAAACTGTCTTTTATACATCCCCAGCTGCAGGAACGGGTTAATTTTGAAACTAGTTTACCTTCTGATATACAGCAAATCGTCGATGAACTCGCTACTCTTTGAGCAAAAGATAGAAATAGCCACCAAGTGATAGCAGTGATACAGTGAATGAAACTTCAGCATACCTATCGAATTGTAATGAGTGATCATAGTATTTCCTGATCTCATCCGGTCTGGCTGAATGCAAATATTTATCATAATAAGTGTCAGCTTTTCTTTTAAACAGGAACGACAGCCAGCTACTGGCCAGGGAGGTTATGATCAAACCCTCATCCAGCCACTTCAGTTTAGGCCCATTATTCGGGATTTGAAGAATCGCAAGTGTTGGTGGTTGTCCGGCCGGTTTAAGCTGGAGAGAATATTCATCTTGTGCAGATGACATAACAAATATGGAGTTTTGATACCCTGCTTTACTTACCATTATACGCTTGCCTGCCAAACCCGGATTGAAAAGTATCAGCGGTGTTCTCCCTATACAGAGACTATCGACATATACCAGTCCATCTGCCGGATTGCTGATCACTCTAAATTTATTTTTTTGACTTAGATCAAAAGTTAATGTTTCTGCATCCTGAATAGTAATTAGTTCACTGAAGCCCCGGTCTTGCCAATTATATTCACGGGGATCATAAACATGAAGCAGATACGTACCGACAGATAGAGCCATGTTTTCAAAGGATTGATTGGCGACCAATTGCGAATCCAGCAAGGTATAGTTACCAGGTTCAAGACGAACTGTAAGATAACCGATAGCCGCATAGGTGTATATTGGCTGCAGAATAAAAAAAATAAGCAGCAATCCGTTAATTATCTTTATGTTCTTGGACATAGGCAATCACGTTTGTGTTTTCACAGGTTAAAATGAGTTTATCATCGATTATAACAGGAGTAGAGCGGGCCCGGCCGCTTAATTGTATCGCTTGTAATAAACTGCCTGATTTTTTATCCAGGATATATAATTTTTCATCGAGATTAGCAGCATATATATAATTTTGTGTAACCAGCGGGGCAGCAGCCCATGGTCCATCAGCCTGGTATTCCCAATTAACTGCCAGGGATCGTTTGTCAATGGCCATTAATTTCCCATTACTGAGTGGTAGATAAATCGCAGTATGATCAACGACCGGAGTACAATAAAAAGGAGTATTGAAAGCTAGTGTATCTAAAGTGCCTCCATTCTTCAAATCCAGAATATGCAAATCGCCCCGGTAGGTAACCAGATAGATACGTCCTTCATGGATCACTGGATCGGCCAGGATTGCATCACTGATAGTCGTTTCCCAGATCACAACACCAGAAGTATACTCAAGTGCAGTTATTTTCCCGTTTAAACCGGCTGTAATCAGCATATTTTCATAAAGCGCTGGTGAGTTTTCCGCCTGAGTATCGATTTGCTTGGTCCAAATTAAATCCCCGGTAAGAAAATTGCGACATTGCATTTGTCCAGCTGTATTCAGAAAAAATACTTTCCTGTCCTTTGCCACGACAGAAGATTTTGATGAATTCTTAGCCAGATGCCATAAAATGTTACCGGTGCGGAGATCATAAGCAACCAAACCTGCTTTTCCTTCTACAAAGGTTTGGTATAATATCCCGGCATAGATGGTAGGGGGTGATACGCAGGCTTTCCCCAGGTGTTTTTTCCCCAGTAGTTTTCCATTATCGACATTAGCTGCAGCCAGATATCCAGTACCAGTCCCGAAAAAGAAAGTATTTTCAAGGACGGTTAATCCATTTTCGGGAAAGAAGAGATAATCTTGTTTCCAGGATTGGGTTAGGGGAGGTGCTAATTCCCGGTCGGTAACTGCATTACGCTGATAATTCACCTGGGCGGTTAGAAAACTCTGATTGACCGTATCCAGATCTTGAGGATAGTCGGTAATTCTCAGACGGTTACAACCGATTCCAATTAACAGCAATGCGGATAAAAACAGAACAGATTTTATATGCATATTAAAAATCCCAGCCAAAAAAGAATTGAGTAAAAATTCCATCACTTACACGTGAGAAATTAGTCGTTTTACCAATATCCAGACGTAATACAAAATAAGGGATGGGGGTAATCCGGAAGCCGATGCCAAAACTTCCCAGGGCATTTTGATCAAGGTCTTTGAAATTGAGTGGACCCAATGAACAGGCATCAAAAAACAGGGTACTGCGAATGGAATTAAAGCCGAAGGATCCAAAGGGAAAACCTATCCCCAAACGATCGATAAAAGGGAAGCGCAGTTCCTGACTAATAAAAAGGATTTGGTTACTACGCATTGACCAATTGGGATAACCCCGCATATCCCAACTTCCGCCAAAATAGAACCTGCGCGCCTCGCGTCCTTCATTACGTAAATATAGAAGACGGACTGCATAAGCGCTGCGCAAACTAAGACGGAAATAATGACGATAATCGGCCATAATTGTGTAATAACTGATATTGGAATATCGTATATCGAATGTATTACCTATGGTAAGATTGAGCCGTTGTCCATCGATTGGCCCAACATGAGTCCACAGGGAATTGTCTTTAACAAAACTAAAAAAATTGGAAAACAAGTATGAAAAAAATCTAGTGTCGCCATAACGTTCTTTGTCCAGATAGCTGAAACTCGTTGAATATTGAAAGCGTGTAAATTGAGATAGGGGATAACTCAAAGATAAAAAAGCACCGACCCGGTCTTCGTAAAAAAAAGCTTCATCGTAATTAAAATAACGACCGGCATAGCGGAAAATCCCCAGGGCATAATTGGTACGTCTCTCCATTGAAACTTTAGTGAGAGCAAAATTAAAACTCTTTAAAAATTCCTGACTGGTACGGGCATTATTATAAATAAGGATATGATACTGATCGTTACCCAGGACATCCGTAAAAGCAACCTGTGCACCACCACTGGTACCAAATATGGGATCCTGGGTCACCTGAGACTGTACGATGTCAAGATCATAGTCTTTTTTATAATGCAATTGACCTAACTGCTCACTAGTTGATAAATTCTCAAAAGACCAGGGTTGACTACTTTTAGTTATATTAGTCAGCGGTAATGCTGCAACCGTATTTTTTTTCTGTATGGCTTCCGGCAGATAACGGATCTGAAATTTACTGTCTTCATATACACCAAATAACAATCCACCATCGGATGTCCACTCCGGGTCGTAGGCAGCATTAGCAAAATTCGTGATCTTATAGTAGGCCTGCGGACGGTACTGTTGATCGACTTCCGCCAGGTAAATATTGATACTTAAGTCCCGATCAGAAGTAAAGGCAATGTATTTACCATCAGGGGAGAATACCGGCGCGATATCTTTCTGTCGGCCATAAGTCACATATGAAATTTCGCCCGTAGAGATATTCAGGGTGAAAATGTTATAGGCCCATTGTTTTCCGGTATCCGTACGATCGGAAGAGAAAACTATAAAATGGCCATCGGGTGACCAGGACGGTTCGATATCATCATAAAAATCATTGGTTAGTTGAGTTAATTCTTTAGTCTCAGTATCGAAAATATAAAGATCGTTGCTACCTGAAAAACTCAGACCGGAAAAAACAATTTTTTTACCATCCTCGGACCAGGCCGGGGAAAGGATTCCTACCATGTTTTCAAATTGGTATTTGGCCATAATCTTTTTGTTTTTGATATCGAATAAATAAAGCGCATCATTTTCACCACTTTTTGAGCCAAAAA
>CAYSHN010000314.1:0-4820 GCA_964430815.1 uncultured Calditrichota bacterium
CCCAGACGTAAAAAATATCTTTCCAGCAAAGCATACTCGGTGCCCAGGTGAATACTTTCCTTATTATCAATTGGATGGATAGCATCGGTTGCCAGGGTTAAACGATGCGATGGGTTCTGGATGACATCCATGGCCAGGCCGAGTTGAAAATTCAGCGGTAATGGCCAATTTTGGGTCTGCATTTGAGCATATAGACGATCGTTATTACCCGATTGATAGGGATCAATATCATGATAGACCAACAGGTCATCACCTTCCATCTTCATATCAGTGCCAAAATTGGTGAGCGCTGCTCCAATACGCAATCCCGTAATCCCGGTCTGGTAAATAGTACCAATATCAATGGCAAATCCCTGAGCACTCTCTTTCCAGATCCGTTGGGCCAGGTATTTTACATTTAATCCCAGGGCAAAACGGTCTGTTAAACTAAATCCATAAGATATGGTCAGGGCCAGATCACTGGCATTAAAGAATTCGCCTGTACCATTCTGCATATCCACAGTGCGGACTTCCATCTCACCCATATTTAGCATGGTAATACTGACTCCGACTGTTCCGATTTTACCGAGTGGCAGAATAGCTCCGGCATATTCAAAGGAAATATCAGCCAACCAGTTGGTATGTACAAAAATCAATTCGGCTGAATTTAATTTGCCTAACCCGGCAGGATTCCAGTACATGGCACTGGCATCGTTTGCCGTGGCAACAAACGCTCCACCCATACCGATGGCCCGTGAACCCACACCGATCTGTAAGAATGGCGCTGCTGTAGTCGCTACATTAGAAACGTCACTCTTATATTGGGCCAGTAGTAAATCGGTAGCAATCAGAAAAATAAATAAATATCTGCTTTTCATCATGGCATGTACCCTGCCTGTTTGAACTTATTGTTATTTGATCAAAGCAAACTTGCCGATCTTTTCGCCTATACCAGGCGCTTCCACATGATAAATATATATCCCATAGGCAATATCCTGTCCATCTCTGGAAAGTAAATTCCAGGGGGCGGATCCATTCTCTATCGTCTCTTTATGTTCAATCGTATCGACCAGATACCCGCTGATGGTATAGATACGAATGGTGCAGGTCGGTGGTAAATTAATGAAATAGATACGTCGTTCGCCACGACCCGTGCGGAAAGGCGAACTTGGTTCCCAGGAGGCTGCTGCAACATAGGGATTGGGCACCACAGCGATTTTATCCAGATCCACTTTCGCTTTTTGCAGATCAAATCTCTTTCCACTCACAGTGAAGGTAACTTGATCTCCGGTACGGAACGGTTTTCGGGTCACAATACGAAATATATCACCCGCAGCCGGCGGTACCTGGCCGATGGCGTCATCTGCTTCAAAATAAAGTCGCCAGGTAGTTCGTAACTTTGATGGATTTCGAGGATCCGGATCATTTACCCATATCATAGCTGCTTCGATAGAATCAGGATTTTGCCAGGGCAGATAAGGACTCAGGGTCGAATCGACCTGGTAAAATTCCTTGAATTGAAAATGAGCATTAGTATTTTCAGTGATATTCTGAACTCTGAATTTTGTCACCACCCGTGGCGGATAGGCCATTTTGTTTTCCGCCGTATCAACAACTATATCATCAAAATAAAATTCAAAATCGGCCGGATAGTTGATATTCAGATTCCGCGTACCGGCAAAATCCTTATCCAGGTTGACTCGCCAGCGATAGGTACTATGCTGGATAACCCAACCACTTTCTTCCAGTACAAATTCGGATTCATTATTTTCAATCTTAACAATAAATCCGTCAACCAGAGGTGATTGTGAATACTCATCAATCCAGATTGTATCGGTTCTGGCAATTTTTTGATCGCCTGTATTGTCATAGATTATATAATACGGATTCCCTGTATGATGCAAATAAGTTGTATCACCAAATTCAATGATATAAGTATGATCGTTCTGTACTGAATCGGGGAAAAGGAATTCAAGCTGGATATCGCCTGTACCGATTGTTTCCCGCTTGTAATCATTATATTGCGGACCAACAAAACCTGCGGCTGGTGCTGCCGGGATTACCGTGGCCGTATTAATATCGGTCAGTACATTACCGGCCAGATCCTGCTCAATTTTACTTGTGCATTCACTGGGCGGAATGCCGCTCAAACCTCCAGTGGCACTGGTATCGACCAGACCGTGATCATAACTGACAATGGCATAGTAATAGGTCTGTCCGTTCTTGACATTTTTATCCACATAGTGATGTCTCAATCCGTTATCGCTGCCCATGTCAAAATGAGCCCCCTGCAGATCAACAGGATGAAGACCCTGAATCCCGTTCTTTAAATCATATTCCACTAGTGGTTTGCGGAAAACCAACCGGCCGTAAGCATCGGTTATTAAACGGGTATCCAGAAATTCCGGCTCGGTGCTGCGATAAATGCGGTATCCTTCAAAATCGTATTCCTGTAAAAACGGATCCCAGGACTTTTCAGCCCGGGCATCCCACACCAGGGTTATCTGCCCATCTCCGGGTAGAACCGATAATAAACGGGGTTTATCGGGAGGCTTGGCAAAGCGGTAATCGGCATTGTAAATTTGCTGAATTGTATTTTTTGTCAACACCAGGTCGTTTTCATCTTCCCCAAACAATAAAGCCATCGAGTAATTCTGGGTATCCCCTGCTTTTAACGGAAATGGTCCGGAGGAGAAAAACATGCCCAGGTTAGCGGTTACCTGCTGGCCGTGCGGCGGCGGTGCTGAGCGAAAAACACCCCAGTCTTGAGCTTCATTCCACAATTCATAGGTATGCACCGGGAAGATACGAAATCCGGTCAAACCAATCTGATCGGCTTCATCTTTATCCAGAAAGTCATAATTAGGTTCACCAGCCGTAGGCATACCATCCGCTTCACCCAGGTCCGCTCCGGGATAACCAAAATCGTTTGGATTAAGACCGTCTTGACCAACATCATCATTTAACGGTTCACCTTCATCCCACTGGTTATTCAGGTTCACATCGGTGTACCCCTGCCAGTCACCATCTTCATCTGTTTCCCAATGGGCGGTTGGTTCCCGGTGAAAATAATTAACATAGTTCGGGACATTGTCAATGCCATAGGGATAAGTATCCAAATAGGATCCAGGACCGGTTGAGGTCCTCGTTTCATCAATCAGACCATCTGTGTCATTATCCATTTGGTCATCGTATATACCGGGACTTTCCAAGAAGGCGAAACCGGCTACACCAACCGGATTCCAGTTGCCCGGTGTGCCGTACCCGTCATAATCCCAGGCCCAGGCAATATCAAGCAGGGTATTATAATCACCCGTATCATCCGAGGAATCGTCGGTACCCCCTACTCCCCAGTCAATATAAAAACAATAATAGGTACTGTCATAATCTGTTTTACCTTCATTGGTGATGAAATATACTGCGAAAATCACATCCTCAGCTAGCACCTGTGACCACTGGAATAAGCGGGAAGCCACTTCCAGTCCCAGTCCGCGCCGGGAGGAATCGGATGGATCGGGATAGAAGGCCCACTCCTCATCCGGATCGTCATCGAAGACGAAATAGGTTTCCACATCGGCATTGAAAACACCCTTGCCAAAAAAACCATTCCAGTAGACCACGTCATCGATTAAACCGTTTCCATCATCATCGAAATCGTTACGGATTTCATTGGGATTGATCCAACCATCCGCTTTATCCGGCCAGTGATCAGGCCAGGAGGTGGGATCTGTAGTAATCGCGGGTTTATCACCCTGCGGATTGAAATAACCTGGCAAGGGAGCCCAACCCCATAATTTGTCCTGCGGACTACGATCGACAAATTCACGATACTGGGTTTCCAGCGGATAAATTGGCGTGCCATGTATATCCACTGCCCGAGCCTGCACTACCAGGGCCACACCATCCACATACTGGTGACCCGTACCTTTGGGCCATTCACCGGATGGAGAATCAGGCCAATGGGCAATCTCACCCCAGTTGATGAAAACCGTCCGTACCAGGTTGCCATCCATGGTTCCTTGCCGGCGTAAGTTCTCGTTCCCCACATTCGGATCCGGTTGCCGTTGAGCAAGAGTCATGGAAAAAAATGTACAAAGGAGACAAAACGTTAACTGGCTAATAACTGATTTTTTCATAGGTCATCTATTTTTAAAATTTTAATTCAAAGCCAAGTTGAATAAGTCGTGGTTCATAATAAAATTCAGGCCGGGTATAGAATTGTTCAACGCTATTGATACCCCTTGGTTGTTCGCCGCCAAAATAGAGTGGTTCGGTCGAATAACCGGAGCGGCCGGTATCGCTGAAGACATCACGCTCATTCAGCCGATCCAGCAGATTATATACCCGTACAAAGAATGTAAGAGCCTGCTTGAACAGGTGCAGGTCTTTGGTCAGATAGAGATCAATGGTGAAAATAGCGGGTTTACGACCTCCATTCTCTACCAGTGGTTGTACCACCCGTGAAGATGGCGTATATGGAAAACCGGTACCGTATCTTAACACCACACTGCACAGATAATCCTGTGGATGGCCCAGATTTAGTGATGCATTAATCTGATGACGCCGGTCCCAATCCAGTGGCACTACCTGTTTTTCCGTCTCGCGGTCACCTTCCGCATCCAGAAAAGCATTATTGGGATCGGAAGCATTGCCCTTGGCTACCTGAAAAGTATAGTCAATAGAAGCAGCGATACCCTCGAAATATTTACGTTCAAATTCCAGGGTGATCCCGCGGATATACCCGTAATCCCGGTTAATATAACGGCCGTAGCGGATTCCTTCCAAGGTTCGATGAACTTCGGTCCCCAGCAGATTTCTTATATCTTTAAAGAAAACGGTAA
>CAYSHN010000315.1:0-4803 GCA_964430815.1 uncultured Calditrichota bacterium
GTTGAAAAAACTGATTATTTTTATTAATTATCTGCTTCAATCATATGAAAATTAATTAGCAATCCCGGGGGCGTGGGGATGCCAATTTAAGGCACAAAGGGACAAAGAGACAAAGGCACAAAGAAAAATACATAAGGATTAATTATGAAAGTACCTCAGTAAAACAAAAAAAGTACTTCCTTTCTGGAGAGGGGTGTTATCCCGCCTGAGGCGGGATGACGGGGTGTGTAGGCTTCTGGAGAAGTCCATTGGTAGGCTGATCCGCCAACTGGCGGAGGTGGTCTCCGCGCGAAATCGAGGAGGGATCCCCAAGCGGAGTCGAGGGGCCAAATGCAACTTGTGGTTCGTCTCGACGACGCTCGACGGCCGGTTTCTCTTCCCCGAGCAGCTTGCCCTGAACCAAGTCGAAGGCAGTCGAGGGAAACAATTGCGGAATAAGCTATTATTTAAATTCAATACCATACATGAGGATTCATTGAAAACATTTTTACGGATACTATGTCTGATCGTTTTTACCAGTTACCAGTTCCTATTACCCAGTATTGGTCAGAGGAATATTTTATTTGCTCAGACTTCCAAAGGAATCGATCTACATCAAAAAATCAATCTGGCGCAGAAATTGTATTTTGACGGTAACTTCGATTCAGCCATTTATCTGATCAAACAATGTTTACAGCAAGGAATCACCGCAGATAATGAAAAAGTTCGTGCTTATAAAATATTGGCCCAGGCTTATCTGGCCAAAGGTTTTGAACAACCGGCTCAGGAGGTGGTAAAAAAATTATTAGAAATTGTGCCGGAATATACACCGGTCATTGAAGAGGAGCCCCCTCAATTTGTTGAACTGGTTAAAAAAACTAAAAATGCACCTACCGTCAAAACTGAAAAACCCAAATCGGCCAATAATAATAAAAGAACCTACTGGCTATGGGTCGGATCGGCCGGTGTTGTACTGCTGGGCGTAACGGCAATACTGGTACTAAATGGACCTGAATCACATAATACGGATCAAGATGAACCATTACCGTTTCCTCCTGAGTGGCCGAAGTAAGCTGTAATATCCATTTAAATGAATAATATATGGCTATAAAAAAAATAAAATATTTCAAATTATCTCTGTACTGGCTGATTTATGTTTTAGTCTGCATTTCCCCCTTTCAGCTTCTGGCTCAAACATCAGTCAGTGGAAATATTACCAATGCCACCTGGACCAAAGAAAATTCGCCATACCAGGTGACTGGGAATATTACCGTCCAAAGTCTGACCATCGAACCTGGAGTGGAAGTTCAATTCCAGGATAATTACAAGTTCGACATTTCAGGCCGATTAACTGCAGTCGGTAGCAAATGGGATTCCATCCAATTTTTTAGTTCTCCCTCAAATGTTTCCGGTTGGTCAGGACTCTTATTCGCTTTGGGATCATTCAGTTCGGTCATGGCTTATTGTACAATTGAAGATGCTAATTTATACGGAGTCAGATTCGAAGAAGATATAACCCGATTTGAAAAATGCCGCGTTTCCAACTGTGATGCTGATGGGATTGAGGTAGTTGCAGCTACGGTCGATATAAAAAGATGCATCATTTCATCCAATTCCGCACATGGTGTTTCCGTTTCAGCTAATGGCAAAGCAAATATATTGAACTGCACTCTGAGCGGTAATACCAATAATGGAATTAATATAGATGACGGTTGCGTCCAACTCACTAATTCACTAGTTAAAAGCAATGGCCAGGGAGGAATTTTTCTGCTCCAGGCAACCGATACATTATTCATGACTAATTCCAATGTTATTTACAATAATTCTGTTCCCGGAATTTTTTCGTCTGGCAATCAATTGAACATTAAAAATTCAATTATCTATTTTAATGGTTCAGGCATTACACCTGCTGGTCTCTCTGGAGTGATTTACACCGATGTTCAAGGTGGATATACCGGGAGTGGAAATATCAACAACGATCCACTTTTTACAGATAACTTTTCATTTGAACTGTTAAGTAATTCGCTATGTGTAGATGGCGGCCATCCTGATGTAACATACAACGATATTTGTTTTCCGCCATCAAAAGGTACAGCCAGAAATGATATGGGTATATATGGCGGACCAGTTGCCTGCGGTTGGTATGACCCGCTTTTTGTTACACCCGATACGCTTAACTTTGGTCAGGTCACTTTAGGTGATACATCCCTGTTGCCTATTACCATAAAAAATTATTCTGATTCATTGTTAATGATCACTAGGATACAAATTTCGGGAATTGATCCGGCACAGTATACTCAGAATCAATCAACGCCATTTAGTATATCCCCATTAGATAGTATACAACTGCAGATACAATTCTTCCCTGATCAGACTCGTACATATTCTGCTGTCTTAAACATCATAACTCTTCTGGATTCACAACAGGTTGCGCTGAGTGGCACTGGTGTCATTCCGGATATTTTTGTCACCCCTTCCTCATCTAACTTCAGCGCAGTTGATGTGGGTGATTCGCTTTTGAATTTCGTACGTATTTATAATGTCGGCCAGGGAACATTAAACATTTATGACCTAACCTGCAGTGATCCGGCATTTTCTCCCAGGTTTTTCAATATTCCTTCCTCCATTCTCGCGGCTCAGACGGACACACTTTATATCCTTTTTAAACCTGACACCGCCCATTCCTATTCCGAACATATTTTCATTCATTCCAATGATCCGGATGAAGCACAATTTGATCTTAATGTAATCGGAACAGGTCTAGCTCCGGTGCTCACTGCTGCCGATACCCTGAATTTCAGATCTGTTTTGCTCAATCAGGATTCAACTTCTTCCGTTATATTAAAAAACACCGGTAATGATACTCTAAAGATTTACTCAAAAGACATTTCAGGGACGGATAGCCTGTCTTTTCAAATTATCTCCAGCCAGGGTGGAATAACTTTGCTTCCTGGTACTGAGGATACTCTGCAGATATTATTTCAACCTTTGGTTACAAGATTATACTCGGCCTTGCTCAGAATTGAGTGTAATGATCCGTTTATAAATCCACGCTATGTTGTACTGCAGGGCACCGGAGTAATACCTGAGCTGGCACTCAGTGCTGAAACTTTAAACTTCGGACAGGTACAGGTAAATTCGGACTCGATACTAAATTTGACTATAACCAATATCGGCTCAGCCGTTCTTAAAGTAAGTAATATTGTTATTATACCCGATTCCAGTACATTTACCATAATCGACGGTGAGCAGAATTTTAATATACCTCCCGCTGGATCTGCAGACAGCATTCTGATTTCATTTTTACCGGTTACCGCAGGTATTGCTTCCGCGGTGCTGCAAATGCTGACCAACGATCCCGCTCACGATACCTTACAAATTCCGCTCAGCGGCCGCGGAGTTAATTTTGAGATTGCGATAACCCCGGATGATTCTCTGGATTTTGCCCAAATTCCGGTTGGTGCAAATAGTACTATAACCCTGCTGCTGGAAAATCTCGGCAGCGGTGATCTGCAGGTTAAAGCACATATTGCCGGCGATGATTCCAGTCATTTTATATTAGGTAGTGGGGATTCATCCTTTGTAATCCCGGAAAACTCACCCCAGCATTCAGTCCAGGTCAGTTTTGTTCCTGTTAACCGCGGTGCAAAAAATGCAGTGCTGAGAATATTCAGTAATGACACCGACCATCCTTCGATACTGATTAATCTCAGCGGATATGCTCTGGCTGCAGAAATTTTTACCGTTCAAAATAGCATCTCCTTTGACAATACTTATGTCTGGGAGAACAGTACCCAATCCATCAGTATGTTTAACCTGGGCGAACTAAATTTAATCATCGATTCACTGCGAATCAGTGGGCCGGATTCAAATGAATTCCTGATTCCGAATGTAGCCTTGCCGCTAAGCATCCCTGCTGGGCCGGATAGTCAAATCGTGCAATTACAATTCAATCCTCAAAGCGCGGGTTCCAAAAATGATCGCGTGCTTATTTATAGCAATGATCCCGCCTCGCCAGCCAGTCTTGATTTAAACGGCACCGCTATGTTGGACCTGACCCCTGCCACCATGGTCATTAATACTTCCACCCTTAATTTCACCGCCGGTAGTAACAGTGCCATGCACATTGTTTCAAAAGATGATGAATGTATCATTCAGACCGTTTCTATATTCACTAAATCCGGCGGCGAACAAACATACCAGCAAATAAATTTTATCCAGAATAATGATACACTTTGGAGCACCGTTATTCCCAGCCAGCAAATAACAGAACGGGGACTGGAATATTATCTGGAAGCGCGCCATGGTGGAGCGATTACATACTATCCGCAGAACGGTGCCGCTGAACCGGAAATCGGGATTGTACGGATACCGGCATTAAGTTATCCCGCCGCTACCCTGAGCGGTAAATACCAGATGATTTCCCTGCCCGTGCAAACAGGAGAACAAAAATTAAGTCGTCTCTTCCAGGATGATCTGGGAATATATGACAATATCCACTATCGTTTTTTTGATTGGAATGGCGATAGTGAGGAATACATAGAATTATCTACTCTGGATACACCATTGCCACCGGGTAAGGCACTCTGGTTGATCACCAGGGAAGCAACTGTTCTGAATATAGAGAATGCTCAATCAACTCTCGACACTGCTGATTTTACCCTGCCATTAACAGCAGACTGGAATATGATCGCCAATCCATTCGCCTTTCCGGTTGCCTGGAACCAGGTTAGCACAGAAATAGCCCTGCGATATTATGATGGTTCGGACTGGCCCTTCGCCACATTACTGGAACCCTTTAAGGGATATGCGATATATGTACCA
>CAYSHN010000316.1:0-4771 GCA_964430815.1 uncultured Calditrichota bacterium
ACAGTTTTATAGTTTTTTTTGGTTCGGCCCGTTCAAAAGATTTGGAAACAGCCAAGCGGGAAATTGTTAAAACTGCTTCATTACCGGAACTGGAGGATACTAACTGGAATAAGCTACGTTTGGCGGAATATTATGAGGATGCAGTTCTCTTGGCTAAAAAATTAACGCATTGGTCGATAAATCGTAAAACGGGCAAGCAGTCACATGTGATCTGTTCCGGCGGTGGACCTGGCATGATGGAAGCGGCAAATAAAGGGGCTTATCTGGCTGGAGGTAAATCCGTCGGACTGAACATCAGTTTACCTCATGAGCAGAAACCCAATCCCTATATTAGTAACGAATTACAACTTGAATTTCATTATTTTTTTATACGTAAATTTTGGTTTGCCTATTTCGCTAAAGCTCTGGTTATATTTCCTGGTGGCTATGGGACTATGGATGAGTTGATGGAAATAATGACTTTATTACAAACTAAAAAAATTGAAGATGATTTACCGGTAGTAATTTATGGTACGGATTATTGGAATGAAATTATTGATTTCCAGGCTTTGGTTCGTTGGGGAACGATTGACGCAGAGGATCTAGATCTGCTTTATTTCAGTGATAGTGTAGAGGATGCCTATAACTATCTGACTAAAAAGTTAAGCAAAAAGAAGAAAAATAGAAGAAGACAGGAATAACAATCAAATAGCAAACTCATTGGCGTGGGCCATGTATTGAAAGAAAGAAATTTTATCCAGCGCTTGTTTATTTGAACCGGCAATCTCTTCAATATTTAAGAAATTCATTCCAACTACCATTGAACGGCAATTCTTAAATATGGTCTGTAATAAAACCGCAATAGCTAGAGTTTGTTTATCACTCCAATTCCCATCTACATCCAGTTTGGCAGAAACTTTTGGTGCAACCGTGAAGGTACATTTCTTCAGGGTCGGGAAATAAGGAATCAATTCCTTTAACGCATAACCAACCACTTCTTTTAAAATCTGTGAACCGACAACTGCAACCAATTTTTCAAATGATTGCTGCAGCAACTCTTCCAACAAGCCGGGTACATTTTTACTCATGTGGTCTTTATCCTTTTTATGAATTTTTTCTTCTTCGAAAGAAAACACACTTGGTTCGATTATAAATGACCCCTGGTTCCATTGCATTAAAATATCAAGGGCTTCCGCATCTTTTAAATCGTTTAAAAATACCTGTTGCACAATACCTTTACTAAACAGGATTTCCGCAGAGGTATCTTTATTTTTGACCAGCATTTTTCCGGTAAGTGAATTTTGTTCACAATACTTCAGAAGTTCAGCAAATGATATTTCGGCTAACCGGCCGGACGGCTTTATTTTTGACAGAAGTTGTTTTTCAGTATTAATCCGCTGTACGTTGGCATTTTTCAGACGGTGGCTTAGCATGTGGGTAAGTGGTAATAAAATCAAAGGATTCTCTTTAATTAATCGCTCGAATCCAAGTTTATCTATTTTAATCAGGGTAACTTCACTCATCGTTTCGATGCTGGCCGAACGGGGTTCACCCGTTAATAAAGCCATCTCACCAAAATAATCACCGGCATTAAGCAGTGAGAGTACTATTTTTTCTTTGGATTCAGATTCATTAACGTACACTTGAACAGTTCCCTCGCGGATAATATAAAAACAATCCCCCTTAGCGCCAGCCTCAAATATTACTTTTCCACCGGGGACACGTATCTGTTCAATATTAGCAGCAAGTGATCTGATCGATTCGACAGGAAGATCTTTAAATGGCGATATGGTTTGAATATAAGTCAGGGGATTTTCAAACATATCAGAGCATGTTCTCCACCAGTTTGACAATCTCGCTTATTTCATGGGTCTTAGTCAAAGCGGCATTACTGATCGTTTTTAGCTCTTGATCAAAATCGGATTTCAATGAATCATCTGCCAGAAAAATAAAAGGAATATCCTTTTTAGATTTGACATTGCGGCAGAAATCCAATCCCAATCCATCAGCCAATTTTACATCTGTAATCACTATATCCGGATTTTTCTGATTTATTAATTCCTGTGCTTTGTTAATACTCTCAGCCGAAACGACACTATAGCCCAGACCTTTGAAAGCACGTTCGATCAATTTTCTCACGACCAAACTATTATTGATGACCATGATATCTTTGATCTCCTTGCCGTTGGCCTTCTCTTTGACCTCCAGCGTTAACGGTTTTACCTTGATTTCAAACTTGCCTTCTTTCCATCCCAACAGAGTATCCAGCGCTTTATCATCTTTCAATGAACCAAGCTGGACAGAAACCACTTCTCCGTTCTTGTATTCGAAAATCCCTTTTTCGCTTCCTTTAACGATAGTCATCAATCCGGTCAGGGAATTGCTTTCACAGAATGTAATCAAGTCCACAATAGTTCTATCGGTCAGGGAACCGCTCAGACCGGTTTCGGTAAGTTCCTTAACCTGTGATATCTGAGACGCGTTACTGAGTGTCCCACGCAGGCGTTTGCTTACTATTTTACCCATACTCAGTGAAATCGATGGAAATCTTTCCAGGATTACATCAAAATCATTTTTATACAGCAGAAACATCTCAGCGGGTTCAGTGGCTTTAACGGTGGCCGAACGCGGTTCACCGGTCAACAAAGCCATTTCACCAAAATATTCACTTGGACCCAGAGTTGCCACCACCTGTTCTTTACCATCCGCACTATAAATACAAATGTTGACATTACCTGTAATGATGATGTACATGGTATCACCCTGATCACCGATTTTACAGATAACCTCATCTTTATCAAAGGTTTTAAACTTCAACCGCTCAACAATGAAATCAATACTCTCTTTGCCCAGCGTTCTGAAGATGGGTACCTGCTTTAGAATCTTACTGATCTGAATCATCCTACCTCCTTGGTCTGCGGCTTACGACAAAGTGATCGGTGAAATACAAATATGCGATGGCATAATATACACGATATTAAAATAGTTTGAACACAAAAATAATTTAGTATCGTCGTGAGATATCTCTTTAGCTATGCAGCTAAGTTTAGGAAATATCGGTATTTATTCTCAAGAGATACCTGAAGTAATTTATTAAAATTCGATTTTTCAGTCAACACAAATATCTGATGTTACTGTAGATTGAAAACAATGGAATGATTCCCGCCAATCTATGATCAAGCGTGACATATATTCCAGCGGGAATGACATATAAATTTCCTTTTATCCTTTGACTATTTAACCTTTGGCCTTTGTCAAGTCCTGATAATCGTATGGAGCCTGGCATTAAAAACTATAAAGCAGAGTTACACTGCCAGTAGTATATTTTCGTTGTTCCCGTCCTGCATCAGACAGAAAATTTATCGAGATCGAACCGAGCAGTTTGACCTGTCTGCCCAACAGATAAGCTAAACGAATATAGGGACTACTGCGCCGGATTTCACGTTCCTTATTACGAACCGGGATGTGTCGCCAACCATCCCAGTAGAATAGATTTACACCCGTCTCCACATTGAGCGATACAATATTTTTAAAGCGCAGGAAAAAATCATAATATTGAATTTGCGATGATTCTACCAGTTGCTGACTGAATTCCTGTTCAAAGAAAGTTCCGCGGTCTTCCAATTCAATCTGAGTATAAATACCCAGATCCAATCGGGCCAGCAGTGGTGCCAGCAAGGAGTCAGCAAAGGAATATTTACGGAAGATAAAACTACGGGGAATATTAAATAACTTTTCAAAATCATAAACCGTATAATTTGCTAAAACTCCCGTATTGATAACATTGTGCCAGTTATGCTGCCGGTATTGTATCCGGGCATTCAATCGATAAATCCTGTTCCAGTTATTATTGGCACTCTGCTCTTTAAAAATATAAATCTTATGGAATAAATTGGCATAGGCTTCCAACTCAAACTGCAACAAGGGGCTAAACTGGTGGCTATATTGCAGAAGTCCAATAAAGCGTAATTCATCCCGGTCATCGTTATTGGTAATGGAGTCGGGGGTATCGTACTGAAATTTAACCAAATTCAATTGCAGATGCAGACTGTTATTGGCATTCATCAGATATACCAGATCACTGAACAATCCGCTCTGTAAAGATTTGCTGTCGGTGCGGATTCCTAGATTATCCTGTGTTTCATGAAAGGTATTCAGGCCTAGACCAATGATAATCTGCCGGTAAAAACGCCGCCAGGCTAAACGGTTCTCAAAGCGGAAGACATTTCGCTTGTTAACATCACCCGGTAATTCATCCAGAATATTCCGGGACCATAAAATGGTAGTCAATTCCAAGGTCGATCGTTTACTGAGCAAATAATGTAACTGATTAAACAGACTTTTGTTTTGGATATGAACGTTGACGGGATTAATCACACTTACGGCAAAATATTGCTGATTATCGTCCAGATAAGTCAAAGCAATCGAATCGCTGGCCTGTGGGGAAAAATTAGCCTTGATATCAATGGATATGCCGGTATTGGAATTTTGACGCCGGTCATAAAAATCATAATCAGTATTGGCCTGAAGATTTCCCTGATAGGAACCAAGTGGAATTGTTTTCCAGAAAGCATCTAATCCCAGGTCCCAGCCCCATTCGATTATGGATTTATTCTGAGCGCGTTGATAGCCCAGGTAAGGAATAACGGATACAGCAGCGGGTAAATTATAGATAGCTTTAAATCCGGCGGCATGATTTCCATATTGAGAATAATTTTGCGGTTGCCAATCCGACAGTTGCCAGGATCTGGCATAAAGGCCGTGATAGGTATGAACCGATTTATAAAAGAAA
>CAYSHN010000317.1:0-4771 GCA_964430815.1 uncultured Calditrichota bacterium
GTTTTGCTGCAAAGCTGCAATGCGGTTACTTTCTTTATATTCCAGATGTTTAATCTGCATGAGTTGTGACGGTACTGGTGCAAAAAGTGCTAACACGGCTAGCGCTGGTACTAAATCAGGGATCTCTCTACAGTCGAGCTTTAATCCTTTGCGGATATCGCCTTCAATTTCAATCCGGTCGGAAAAAAGCATGACCCGGGAACCCAATTCAGCCGCGATTTCAAAAATACGTGCATCACCCTGCAGGGAGGGCAAATCCACCCCCGGTAAAATTACTTTGCAGCGGTTAATCATAGCCAGCACGGTCCAGTAGGAAGCAGCTTATAAATCCTTTTCGATACGTAAAAACCAGTCATAATGTGGTTTGCCGGCGGTAATAGTGATTTCTCTTTTTTCAAAAGCGATGGAAAATCCTAGACGCTGCATCAGTTTATAAGTCATTGTTATATAGGGTAGTGAAGGAGTACGTGGTGGTAACAGGATTTTCAGGTCATCCTGCATCCAAGGTGCGGCCATCATTAAAGCGCTGATAATCTGTGAAGACGGCAAATGTTTAAAAGTGATCCGCCCGCCGCGGATGGGTCCTGGAAACAATTTAACTGGTAATGTTTGGTTGGTGGTTTCCAGATGGAGGCCCAGTTGACGCAAGGCCAGGAATAACTCAGCAAACGGTCGCTGATGCAATCGTGGTTCACCATAAAAAGAGACAGGTTTATCCACCAGCGCGGCAAGTGGAATTAAAAAACGGGCTGAGGATCCGGAATTTCCCAGAAATATCTTATTATGCCTGATTCGGCCAATGGGTTTTGAACATTCAATCGATCTGGCGGTTTTAGACAGTTGACTCCCCAGGTTCCATAAAGCAGTGAAGGTAATCTCGGTATCATCCGCTAATAATGGCCGCATAATTTCCGCTGTACCCAGGTTCAAACTGGAGAGGATCAATACACGATGAGTAATACTTTTTGAAGCTGGTAAGTCAACCTGAATTTCACGGCAGGTGGGTGCTGTAATCCGATACATGCTTTTCAAGTTCCTCCAACTTCTTCTTGCGCAAGGTCAAAATAGCATTTTTAATTACATGCCAATCCTGCAGTAATTGTCCAAATTGAATATAATTTAAGGATTGATTTCCATCGGAAAAGGCTTCATACGGTTTCGGATGCACCTCGACCATAAAACCATCTGCACCTGCTGCCAGACCAGCCAAAGTCATAGGGATGACCAGGTCGGTTCTGCCGGTGGCATGGCTGGCATCAATGACGATCGGCAGATGGGATACGTTCTTAATCATGGGGATAATATTCAGATCGAAGGTATTACGGCTATATTCAACGAAGGTACGGATACCCCTTTCACAAATGATAAGCCGGTCATTCCCTGAAGAAAGAATATACTCTGCACTCATTAAAAATTCATTGAGTGTAGCGGAAATTCCCCGTTTCATGAATATCGGCTTGTCGGTGCGGCCAACTGCTTTAAGTAACTTAAAATTCTGCATATTACGGGCACCCACCTGAAAAATATCAATATAGGGGTATAAAGTTTCCAGATCTTCAATTTCCATTACCTCCGAAACCACCGGCAAGCCATATTTGTCACCGGCTTGTTTCAACCATTTTGCTCCTTCCACACCCAGTCCCTGAAAAGAATAAGGACTGGTACGTGGTTTGTAGACTCCCCCTCTCAAAACCTGCCCACCCTGCTTAGCCACTTCGCGGGCAATATCCCAGATTTGTTCTTCTGTTTCTACAGCACATGGTCCGGCCATGATTACAGGATTTAACTCTCCAAAATGTACCTTTGCTACTTTTACCACAGTATTTCGCGGATGAAACTTCCGGGAAGCAAGTTTGTAAGGTTCCAGGATCGGAATGACTTTTTCCACACCAGGTAAGGCCTCAATTGCATTCCGGTCCAAATCCCTTTTGTCGCCAATAATCCCGATTATTCTCTTTTCCGTACCTTCGGATTCATGAAGACGAACTCCCTTTCGCAGAATATATTGTTTGATGTTTTCATATTCTTCAGCAAGAATATCATGACTGAGTACAATAATCATAAACCACCTCTAAACTAGAATAATCAAAAATTGAATTTACAATTAAATACATACCAATTGCAATCGATAACTCTGCGACCTGATTATTCCCGATTTGGTTGAATTCCAATACAGGACTTTTATGCAGGTAAACCTGTACCAGGTTTACCTGTTACAGGTTAAGCTGTTGGGAGAACGATCCCTCGGGCGATGCCGGTATGATAATTTTCCTCAGAAATGAACGGCGATGCTGGATGGATGGTCCGTACTGACGTAATATCTGAATGTGTTCTTTAGTCCCATACCCTTTATTCTGAGCAAATCGGTAGAGGGGATAGTTCCGGTCCAATTCTGTCATAATTTGATCCCGTTCCACTTTAGCTACGATGGAAGCAGCAGCAATAGTGAATGATTTATTATCCCCACCGATGATACCTATGGAATCATAGGGAATTTCTGATAAATTTTCCCCATCGATCAGAATAAAATCCGGTCTGCAGGCCAGGGCTGCGATCGCCCGGCGCATAGCCATAAAAGTAGCCTGGCGGATGTTGTACTGTTCGATTTCATCAACTCCTGCTGAACCGATTGCCCAGCAGATTGCCTCTTGTTTGATGATGGCTGCTAATTCTATTCGTTTTTGAGGGGATAATTTTTTGGAATCGCGCACACCGGGCAGAAAATAATTTTGCTCAAATATAACTGCTCCGGCCAGAACCGGCCCGGCCAATGGCCCACGACCGACATCATCTACTCCGGCAATCAAGCTCCTACCTGCTTGCCAGTATCGCCGCTCAAAACATAGTGTCTGACATTTTTTCATCAGTTTTAATCAATATGCCCAATTTTTATAGAAAATAATTCGACTTTTAAAAAAAAGCAAACGGTGGAAAGAATTTTATTGAAAAATTTGAATAAACGAGGATCTGTGAGGATAGCTTAGTGATCCAGAACTTCTCTGATTTTTATCGAGAGTGATTCGATAGAATATGGTTTGTGTATAAAATTTACGCCTGCCTGCAGTGTTCCACTGTGTACTATATGGTTGTCGGTGTAACCTGAGGTAAACAGGATTTTTGTATTAGGCCAGATTGTTTTGAGTTTATCGGCTAATTCTTTACCACCCATTTCCGGCATAATGACATCGCTAATTACCAAATCCATTGGTGGATTTCCATTACAAAACAGGTCTAACGCCTCTACACCATTACAAGCGTCATATACTTTATAGCCCAGTTGCTGGAGCGCACGCAGAGTGAAGTTTCGTACTTCATCATTATCTTCAACAAACAGGATGGATTCGCGTCCTTTCTGTATAACTTTTTTTGTTTCGATTTTTACCTGCTCGTCATTCATATCCCCAGTAACACAAGGCCAATAAATTTTAATGGTGGTACCAGTTCCGACATCACTGTAGACATAAATACTTCCATAATTTTGTTTTACAATGCCATATACAGTAGATAAACCAAGGCCAGTACCTTTGATTTTGTCCTTGGTGGTAAAAAATGGCTCAAAAATTTTTTCTTGAATGGCCGCATCAATTCCCATACCCGTATCACTGACTGAAATGCATAAATGTTCACCTTTCATACTACCCGGATGCTTGGTGACGAAAATATCATCCAGGTAAAAGATATTCGTTTCGATCGTTATCTTCTTGCCGCTGGCAAATTCTGTTTTTTGATTGATAGCATCCCGGGCATTCACCACCAGATTGACCAATATCTGTTCAAGCTGACCCGGATCTGCTTTGATCAATCCAATATTCTTTTGCAGATGTATATCAAGCCGGATATCTTCTCCAATTAAGCGACGTAGCATTTTATCCAAATCTTTAATCAGGGAATTAATGTTCAGGGTTTTGGGCTCGATCATCTGTTTGCGACCGAAGGCCAGGAGTTGACGGACCAGGGCACTGGCTTTTTTACCCGCTTTCAGTATTCCAGTAATTTCTTTAAACAAAGCATTTTTAGGCTCCATCTTCATTAAAGCCAGCTCGGCATAGCCGTTAATTGCAGTTAGAATATTATTAAAATCATGGGCGATACCACCGGCTAACTGACCGATCGCTTCCATTTTCTGACCCTGGCGTAACTGTTCTTCGACTTTCTTATGCTCGGTAATCTCGGAAGCTACACCAACTATAGCCATGGGTTTTTTGTTCTCATCATAGACCACAGCTTTAGATAACAGGATCGGGAAAAGAGTACCATCTTTACGTTTATTATACAATTCTCTTGGCCAATTTTGTTTTGGTGCAGTGGATTCTACTGATTCAATCTTTGACTCAATATTCTGCACCGGCCGTATAAAATCAATCGGTTTACCAATAACTTCGTCAAATTGATAGCCATAGGTTTTGCAAAAAGCGTCATTTACATAAAGAATAACATCTTGCAGGTCGGTAATACTTATACATTCCTGAACACTTTTAACCGCCTGAGCAAGCATATTGATCTCACGCTCGATCTGCTTTTTCTTGCTTATATCCCTGATCATCGCCCACAGGCCGGTGAATTTGCCATTGTGGTCCTTGATTAGATACATTTGCACCTCGACCGGGATTGTTTTACCATCAGCGCGAATAATCTCCTTCTCATAAATTTCCGTATAGCCGTTTTTCAACACCTGATCCCGAATAATTTGCGCTTCTAATTCGTGCCAGTGGGCAGGGGTCAGATCACGGAAATTTTTGCCGATTAAACCATTAGTGGACAGATCGATCAA
>CAYSHN010000318.1:0-4761 GCA_964430815.1 uncultured Calditrichota bacterium
CGCTGAAATCAATGAACTTGACGATATAAAATTGCAACAGATCTCTCATTGCAGTTTCTAACATTCTCCGTTCATTACCTGTTACAGAGTTCATGAAAGCATAAGCCTGGCTTACAAGTTCAGCCCCAAACCCGCTTCCGACATCAATTCCTCTTAATATTGGAGGTATTAAAAACATAGAAGCGATATTTTGCTGAACTGATTTCTCGGTATAATCATATTCTTTATCCAGGTTCTTTGCATCAAACGGGATAAACTCCGGTTTTTCTTCATCTGCATCGACATCGACAACCCAAATTTTCAGAGCATTTGCATCACCTTGTAATCCGCCAATATAATTCCTGCTCTCGGCTTGTTCCCGATTATAAGCATCCATTTGGTCAGTAGAACCATTATCAAGCGTCCGTGGTTTGATACCCTTTCTTACAAGTATCCCAGCCGGAAGGAAATTATATTTAGCGTTACGATGTTTAAGAGTGGAACAACTCTCCTCGGTAAGCATATCTGTAACAATAGCATCGAACGGAGAGATCGGGTATTCAAATTCACCGTCAGCAGTGAAATACATAAGTTGACCGAGATAATTCTCCGGTCCACCGGCTTTCATCATTTCTTCAATGACCTTATGAGGATCGAACTTATTAACAAAACTCACATCAGCCTGGTTAAACCGTTTGCCTGTTATCCCCGTCCAGTCGGGATGAATAGCAATCCTGCCCGTATATTCACCCGATGACTTTATTTCAATCCTGCAATGTTCAAACGGCACATTGATATATTCATACGGAAGTCCAAGACCGTTATATTTAACAAGGCAGGCGAAACCATTGAAGTTTTTTAAGTCTTTGGCGAATTTGCGAAGTAGTGAATTTGCCCGTTCACCTCTTGAGTTTAGAATTGTTTCAGCAAGGATCTGATCTGTAAACCCGGCACCCTCAACAAACTTAACGTAAATATCCATACAGGTTCTACCCGTACCGGAACTATTTACTATCTCTAAAACCTTCTGCGGATAATCATTATAAGTGCCATATCCCTTGATCTTCTTTGAAGTAATATAAATGTTCCGCTCAACTCTTTGCGCTGTCTTGGTTGCGGAAACTCTCATTACTTCCTGTTTTTAGAAGGTCTGCGTCCTTTGGGTTGTTCAATCCCTTTCAGCGTCTCGGCGATTATCGCTTCCGGTTGTGCCGGAGGGATGACTTCCACCTTTGGCGTAATAACTTCTACTTTAGGTGTAGGTGGAATGATTACTATTCCCGGAGGTGTCGCATCAGTTTTCGGGTATCTGACGAAATAAATCAGCTTTTCAGGATGATTCTTAACGTACCAATCACCAAGTTCATCAGTTATTGTAAGATTCGTACAGGCTTTATCCGGATGTCCGAAAGCCTGGAGCAATACGCCACGTTTTAATTCATATTTATTTGACATATTCGATTTATTAATAATTTTTAAAAGTGCCTCAATATAACAGGCGCCGCAAGATTCATTTATCCTTTCTCCAGTCAATGAACGTAACGCCTGTCGTATCTTGGCTTTCCTATCAGGTGTTCGTGAATGCGGTGAATTAATATAACCCCGCGCAAATAATAAAACCTCCTCTATTATTGTCATAAAAATTAGTGCGGAGTTTTAATCCGCACCTATCTTATACGCAACAAGGAGCAATCAATGAAGCCAGAGCAGCCCGGGTAGCTGCAATCGTACCGCCAACAAAATAAGAAAGCGGCATATATGATTCTTTCAACTTATCAGAACAACCGGCAGTAAGCATCCATCCGCCAAGCATCTCGTCAGAGTTTGCATCACGTTCAGCGGCATTCAGCTCAAGACCAAAGTCCCAGCCGAGAATTTCAAAAACGGTTCTTCCGTTCCCGAGCGTTGCATCAACCTTGTTATAGTTATTTTCGATGATAACCATAAACCTGCTGTCTTTGGCATTCTCGATCCATAGTTTTGTTTCCGGCGTGTTATCAAAAATGCGGAATACAAAACCATGTTCCCAAACCTTTTGATAAGTCTTTTTAACCAGCGACGTTTTATGCTCGTTTGAGAAGTTATACCCGGTGACACAATAGGCATAACAGGGCGGCGATACTGTCTTTAACACAAGCTGTGTGCAAAGCAGCGCATTATCAGGATCAAACGTGCTTAAATCTTTATCTACACAATCGTAGTTAATGAAATAAGCCGTATCCTTAATACCTGCTACCAGGTTGGCGCAATTTTTAAGGATACAATCTACTATATTATTACAGCCTATTGACATGGTAATACTTATTAACGTCCTACCATTACAAGCCTGTCGTCGATGATCTTTGCATCGAAAGCATCAACGGCCTCAATCCTGTTATAACGGCTTCTCGGATCGTAGAACGAATTAATAGTTTCAAACAGTGAAGTACAAGCCATCCCGATATTCAGGTTGCTCACAGTCGTATAAACGACACGGTGCGGATCATTCAGTGTGGTTCCGTTATTCTCGTAAGCCCTGATCCACTGATCCCAGAGGCAGTTGGCATATATCGGAATACCGTCCCACATGGCAACTTCAATCCCGTTTGTCATCAGCTTATAATCCTGGAACGCTGTACCGAGAGCCTGTAATTGCCGACGAATACGATCCATGATTGACTTGGTGACAAGTAAAATCCTGTCTGGCTGTTCGGCAAGTTCGCAACAAGCTGAGTCAATAACATTATTCAGAGCAGCGTATGTAAGAGCAGGAGTAGCAACCGAGAACTGAAGAGCAGTTGTAAGCTGGGTGTTACCAGGCATAGCGGCCAGCTTCGTAGGATCAGCAGCATAGATAGCGGCTAACTGAACCCAGAAACCGTCGATGACATTGAAAAATGCAGGATCAATACCCGGAGTCAGAACACCAACAGGGAACTGAGCTGCATTAGTATCGCCAAACCATGCATGACGGAATACCATTTTAGCCAGATCCTTTGCAAGAATGTTTTGAATGAATGTAAAAATCTCGGTCTTGGTGAGATCATAAACATCCGTTCCACATTTAACGGCAAGTTTCATCAACGTGTCATTGAGTTCGTCAACACACATATCAATTATCACTTCCAGGTATTTCGGCGACCATGTTTTTTCAGTAGCCGGAAGTTCATAGCATTGTGCTGTCGGGTTACAGGACTGTGCAGCTTTACCTACAAGGCCGAAACTTCCTGGTATAATACCGATACGCTTGTCATTCTTTATTCCCGTGACAAGAGTATGATACTTTGAAAGTTCAGGTGCAGTGAGTACATATTCAACAACCAATTCATTAAGTGACCGCAGTTCATCGGCGGTAAAATGAAGGTTATCCAGATTAATCGTGTGTCCACACGACGGGCTTGTTTGTGACATCTTTATTCAGTTTTAGTATTTAATTTCTCATTCAACTCTCGTACACGGGCAATATCAATGCCGGCAACTTTTTCAACAGAACTCACATTTGTCCTGCCTTCTGGCTTCCATGTATTTTTCATGCTCTGTAACTCAGTTACGAGTGCAACGGCTTTTACTTTCTCCGCCTCAAATTCCACTTTAGCAGCAGCAGCGTCAATTTTCTCTTTTTCAGCAGCATCAAGTTTTGACTGCAATTCTGCGATCTTTTCGTTTGCAAGATCAAGTTCAGATTTTTCAGTAGCAGGCTCATTAACTTCAGTAACCACACCACCGGAAATAACAATCGTTTTGCCGTCAGCCATTGTAAAACTCCCGTCCGGGGAAGCCTTATCGCCGACAGCCGGAGCGCCAGATTCCTTTTCAAGTTTGAACTCCTTGCCGTCCTTGTCCGTCATTGTCTGATCGGCTGGAGTTATCCGGGAGAAATTCTTGATCTTATCTATGATAACATCCAATTTTTCCCCGAAAGTCTTAAATTCTTTCTCATTCATTTCTATCTTATTTAATTTTAAATATGCATACGCCTTAACAGGCTCGATAACTTTCGTAGCAAAACCAAGCATGAGCATATCATCTGCTGAAAGCTTAGTGTCTTCACTCATATACTTGGCAAGTGTTTCTTTTGCTGATCCCGTTCGTGAAACGTAGAAGTCAAGGATTTTAGCTTCTTCTTGTTTAAGTGATTCAGCTATCTTCAGAAGATCATCCGATTCATACTGATCAGCTAATGTAAAAGGAGGGATAAATGGATTATGGATCAGGCCGTCGGCATTTTTCATCATCTCTCGTTCATCCCCGGCAAGGAATATGATTGTTGCTATTGAATAGACCTTACCCTCACCGACGGTTTTAACGCGTTTTCCTGAATTTGTCAACAGGTCATAAATTGCCCAGCCTTCCTGAACATCACCGCCACGAGAATTAATCCGAACTGTTATATCAGTAGCCTCTTTATTCTGTTCAAGAAATTCAGAAACGAATTTTGCGGAAATAGCATTATTGCCCTCTTCAAAAATTGAATCAGGAATCTCCTCACCGATATCACCGTAAATTTTCAGGACAACTGATTCCATGATTTACGGGAATAAGGTAATGTCGAAAACATCATCAATAATAAAGTTTGCAGTAGAATATGGCGAACCTTCGATGTAAGCCAAAACAGTAGCGATATAAAAAGCTTGTGTCCAGATATTATCCCACATGGCAACTAATTTTATAATTAGTTACAAATGTAAATTGTATATTTTTGTAATGTGCTAACTATAATGTGTTAGCTAAAATGCCATTGCCATGAACGACAAGGCTACGCCCTTTGATTGTGAGTGCGGTTTTTAGATTTTTAAAATGGAG
>CAYSHN010000319.1:0-4759 GCA_964430815.1 uncultured Calditrichota bacterium
TTGCTGTACCAGAATTATCCAAATCCTTTCAATCCTTATACACATCTAGATTTTGATTTGACCCGGAACAGTTTCATAAAATTAGAAGTTTTTAATTTTCTTGGACAGAAGATTGCTACTCTGGCCGCCGGAGAATATGTAAGTGGACATCATTCCATATTATTTGATGCAGGCACCTTTCCTTCCGTGATATATTTTTACCGGTTTAAAAGTGATCATTATATGGAAAATAAAAGAATGATCTTACTTAAATAATATTTATTTTACTGCAATGATTTAGAGCTCGCTGATGATAAACAACCATTATAACTTTCACAACACAGGAGGTTAGTCTAACATGAAATTGATTTATAAATATTTTTTTATTGTTTTTATCTTCTGCTTTTGCTCTGCTCTTCAGGCACAGAACGCAGTTGCCCTCAAGATCGAGGGAGGAAAGATTGGTCTGGAGTTTAATGATCAACTGCAATGCCGGGTTATCTCTAATCTGGATGGGACAAGCCTGGTTTTAGGTGAGTTCGTACCTTCCGAATTTATTCAAGCGGACGGAAAAACAATTAATGATTTTCAATACCAGGAATATTCAGTCACTTTTGTTGAAGATAAAATTGGTAAGGGGCAGCAATACCTTATCAGCGGGGTGGCCAGCAATATGCTAAAAAAGACTACCATCACCAGTTACTATGATTTCCCCACCATGTTGTTCTTCGATGTTTCTTACACCAATACCGGACAGAGTGATTTAACAGTTGAAGGTTGGACAAATAACCATTATACACTGCTGGCCATTCCCCGCAGTGATGATAAGCCTCTCTTTTTCTCTTATCAGCCCGGATCCTACGGCTGGGACAATGATTGGCTGCAACCTTTAAATAAAGGATTCGAGCGGGAGAACTATATGGGTATGAACCGGGTGGATTATGGCGGCGGAACCCCGGTAGTGGATATCTGGCGACCAGATGTCGGTTTGGCTGTCGGACATGTGGAACTTGTCCCCAAACTGGTATCACTCCCAACCAGCGTAAAGTCAGATAAAAAAGCCGATATAGCCGTTTGCTATAAAAAACCAGTTACCTTAAAACCGGGTGAAAATCTTAATACCTTTAAAACTTTTGTAGCGGTACATCATGGCGATCACTTCCGGGCTTTAACCGAGTACAGCCGGTTCATGAGTACCCGGGGCATTGAATTTAAAGATCCGCCCAGGGATGCCTATGAGACGATCTGGTGCGGTTGGGGGTATGAAAAAGAATTTACCATGGATCAATTTTATGGGACTTTTCCCGAAATTCAGAAATTAGGTCTCGAGTGGGTGGTACTGGATTACGGATGGGATACCGGTGTAGGTGATTATTATCTGCCCAAAGATAAATTTCCCAACGGGGATGCCGACATGCGCAAGGTTGTGGAAAAAATCCATGCTATCGGTGCCAAAGCGCAATTGTGGTGGATGCCCTTATCGGCCTATCCCTGTACCGACATGTTTCAGAAACATAATGAAAATCTTTTGTTGAATCAGGATGAATCACCAGTTTACATTGAATTCTGGAGATCCTTTTTCTTGTGCCCGGCAACAGAAGAAGTTCGGAACATCACTCGTGAATTTGTGATTAAGGCCTTCAAGGACTGGGGTTATGACGGACTTAAAATTGATGGTAATAATCTTAATACAGTACCTCCCTGCTATAATCCCCAACATCATCATGCCTATCCTGAAGAGTCTGTTGAAAAATTACCAGCATTATTCAAAATGATATACGAAACCGCCTTAAGCATTAAACCAAATGCTGTGATTGAGATCTGTCCCTGTGGTACCAATCAGTCTTTCTATATACTTCCCTATATGAACCAGGCAGTTGCTTCTGACCCGCACAATTCCTGGCAGATCAGGCATAAAGGAAAAACCCTGCATGCATTAACCAGGTCCAAGGTTGCTTTTTTTGGTGATCATGTGGAATTGAGCGATGATAAAAGCGATTTCGCATCTACAGTTGGAATTGGCGGCGTGATAGGTACTAAATTTGTCTGGCCGGTGGGTGTTCATATGAATCAGGAAAGCGGTGATGTGAGCTTGACCCCTGAAAAAGAAAAAGAATGGGCCAAATGGATAAAAATATATAAAGATCACATGCTTTCCATGGCAACCTATCGCGGCGAGTTATATGATATCGGATACGATCGCCCGGAAACCCATGCCATACAAAAAGGATCGACTATGTACTATGCTTTTTATGCACCCAACTATGAAGGAGAAGTAGAACTGCGTGGACTTGATAAAAGAACCTATCAGATTACTGACTATGAGCGACAGATAAATTTAAGTAAAGTTAAAGGTCCCCTGGGAAAATTGAAGGTAAAATTTAATAAACATTTACTAATAAAAGTAGAACCTAAATAACCTTATTAAATGAACAGGATTATTCAAACAGAAGGAAATTATTTTGAAAAGCAGAACTTGGTTACTTTACGCCATGATTACTACTGTTTTATGGGGAGTATGGGGCGCCTTTATTGAAATCCCGGAAAAGGCTGGATTTCCCGCCACACTGGGGTATACCGCCTGGGCTATAACCATGATCCCGGTGGCGGTCATTGCCTTAAAACTTATCGGCTGGAAATTGGATCGCGATCAACGTTCCATTCTGCTTGGCATGAGTGCGGGATTGCTTGGCGGTGGAGGTCAATTAATCCTGTTTCAGTGTCTGCGGATTGGTCCAGCTTATATTGTCTTCCCGATTATCTCACTCTATCCCGTGGTAACCATTATTTTATCGGTTTTTATTTTAAAGGAAAAAGCCAGTAAACGATCATGGAGTGGGATCCTGCTTGCTCTGATTGCCATCTTACTTCTTTCTTATCAACCACCAGGAGATAATACTGTTAAGGGTTACCTATGGCTGCTATTGTCCATGGTTGTATTTATAATGTGGGGTGTCCAGGCTTACATCATGAAATTTGCCAGCGACAGCAGTAAAGCCAGCAGTATGCAAGCAGAAAGCGTCACTTTTTATACCATGTCCAGTTCTATTTTGCTGATACCAATCGCTATCCTGATGACAGATTTTTCTCTAGCTATCAATTGGGGATTCAGGGGGGTCTATGCTGCCGGTATTATACAATCGCTTAATGCTGTTGGGTTTCTTTTCTTTGCGTATGCCATACGTTATGGCAAGGCAATCATTGTCGTGCCGATGATGTCCCTGGCACCGGTGGTAACAGTTATTATTTCATTGATCCTGTATGCGGTAATCCCGCATCCGGTAATCGTAACTGGAATGGTTATTGCTTTTGTGGCCATGTATTTAATGGCTGAATAAAGTGAAAAATTCAAGCGATGAGAAACCTATGAGATCATTTACTTTGCAGGAACTTTATAACTGGTGTAAAATTCCCTATCAGGCGCTGGAACAACATCCCGGCTTAAAAATACCATTCCGTTTATGCCAGGATTCCACAGAAATGGGCGCAATAATGGCCCGTGAACTGGTGGACGAGATTAAAAAATATAATGCTCAGGGTGCAGTATTCAGGGCGATTATCCCCTGCGGACCAAGTTGCTGGTATAAACCTTTTACCGATCTGGTCAATAAGGAAAAGGTAGGTTTAAAAAAACTAATCGTCTTCCATATGGATGAGTGTCTCGACTGGCAGGGGGGCGAACTTCCCAGAAAGCATCCCTATAGTTTTCGTGGCTTTATGGAACAGTATTTTTATGATCCTGTCTTGCCCGAACTTGCTGTACCAGAAAAGAATAGAAACTGGTTAACGGCTAATAATATCGATGAGATAAAGAAGAAAATATGGGCCGCACCCATAGATCTTACCTATGGCGGCTGGGGACAGGATGGTCATATCGCCTATAATCAAACTAGGCGACATCCTTTTAGCCTGATCACCATCGATGATCTTCGTCAATCAACGGTACGTGTACAAGAAAATAACATTGATACAATCATCGCCTTAGCTCAAAGAACCTTTGGTACTGCTTACCAATTCGTTCCACCACTGTCGGTTACTCTGGGCATTAAAGAATGTCTGTCGGCAAAAAAAGTGCGTTTGTTCAGTGATACCGGATCATGGAAACAAACAGCTCTGAGGGTCGCACTTTTCGCACCGGTTACTCCTGAGTATCCTATAACATTATTACAAGAACATCCGGATGCGTTACTTACCGCTACCATAGGAACTGCTATCCATCCTATTAGTGAACACCCGGAATGGGATTTAGGTATTTGAGTAAATTAGTAAAAGCGTGTAATAATTACGCCTACTTAAAAAAAGAAATATTTTGATGCAACCTCTGAAAATTGATAATAACCAATTCCACTATCAGACCATGATCGGGGTGGGCGGCATTGGTTCCGGCATGTTTTTCCGTCTTAACGGTGATCACACACTGGGTAGAGAAGAGAGCAGAAGTGGTTTTTTTCTTGATCGCAGAGATTATTGCAAACTGCATATCATTTCCCATTATGTTCAGATTTTGCTTGGTCAAGATTTCAAAGTTATTCCGGTGGGAAAGGTCGGCAATGATGATGTAGGCGAAAAATTACTGCTTGAGATGGCTGAGACCGGTATGATCATGAACTACGTTGAAAAATCAGCGGGAGATCAGACCCTCTTTTCTTTCTGCTTTATTTATCCCGATGGTAGTGGCGGGAACATGACGACCAGTAATTCAGCCTGTTCTAAAGTGGATGAATCTTTGGTTATGAAAGCGGAATCTGAATTTAATAAATATAAAGGAAAAGGAATTGTA
>CAYSHN010000320.1:0-4731 GCA_964430815.1 uncultured Calditrichota bacterium
AAATAATGTCAAGCATGGCGATCTGGAAGAGGCGATGTTTGAGCCAACCGCCAACACCGATATCCATATGGGTACCGATGGTATGAATCTGGTCTGCGTGGATTGTCATACTACGGAAAAGCATCAGATCTCCGGCAAACTCTATTCCTTATCCTCCATGAACCGCAACCGTACTACCTGCGAACAATGTCACGGTGGTACACCCCATGGCGATGGTATTTTAAATGAACATACGGTCAAAGTAGTCTGTCAAACCTGCCACGTTCCGGTTTATGCCAAAGTCAATTCCACCAAAACTGGGTGGGATTGGTCGACAGCCGGTAAACTTAAAAACGGCAAACCATATGCTGAAGACGACAGCCTGGGCAATCATACCTACCTCTCTATTAAAGGAACTTTTGTCTGGGGCAGGAATTTAAAACCGGATTATATCTGGTTTAACGGCACTGCCTCCCATTATCTGGCCGGAGATGTAATTGCGGATACTACCAAACCTCTCCTGCTTAATGTTCTTCATGGTTCCTATCAGGATACCGAATCAAAAATAATTCCTATCAAGACTATCCTGACCAGGCAGCCATATGATCCGGTAAATAAAATTTTGATTCAACCTAAACTTTATGCCGACCATCCGGGCACTGGTGCATTCTGGCAAGACTTTGACTGGAAATGGGCTGCAGCGGTGGGTATGAAAGAATCACACCTGCCATTCAGCGGTAATGTTGCCTTTATCAGAACAGAGATGTACTGGCCGGTCAATCATATGGTATCGGGCAAGGGAAAATCGGTAGACTGCAACGAGTGCCATACCCGCCATAACAGCAGGCTGGCTAACCTTAAAGATTTTTATATGCCGGGCCGGGATTATTCAGCCAGCCTGGAAACCGGCGGAAAAATACTACTACTGCTGACAATTTTGAGCGTCCTGATACACGGATCCTTAAGGATCATAGCTGCAATGCGGATTAAGAATAGAGGTATACGATGAAAAAAGAAATTTATATTTATAAAGCCTTTGAACGTTTCTGGCACTGGACACAAGCTATATTGATATTTTTTCTGGGTTTCACAGGATTCGAAATTCATGGGTCGATCTCGTTTTTCGGTTTTAAGCCTGCTGTGAAATATCATAATATGGCTGCGTATTTATTTATTGTGCTGATCATCTTTGCTATTTTCTGGCATTTTACCACGGGCGAATGGAAACAATATCTGCCTACCTCTAAGAATATTAAGACTTATCTGAACTATTATCTCTTCGGAATTTTTAAAAATGCTCCGCATCCCACCAAAAAAGCTGTACTCAGTAAATTGAATCCCTTACAGAAAATAGTATATCTAGGTCTCAAAGTCCTGGTCATTCCCATGATCGTGACCTCAGGTTTATTATATATGTTTTATCGCTATCCGCAACGGTATGGCATTGAGGCCTTAAATATCCAGTCATTAAAATTCATTGCTACTGTTCATACGGTCGGCGCCTTCCTGTTATTATCCTTTATTATTGCCCATCTTTACCTGATTACGACTGGCAAAACAGTTACGGCCAATTTAAAAGCCATGTTGACCGGATATGAAGAATTAGAATCAGACCTGCGGCAACCAACTGCAGAACAGAAATCAGAATTATCATCATAAAAAGATTGATCTCAAAAAGATTAAGAGGAACATATGGAACCAACAAAGTATATGAATTCTTATCTGGCCGGTTTATTACTGGGATTACTATTATTGGCCACAATATATATTACCGGTCGCGGATTAGGCGCCAGCGGTGCGGTCAAGAGTTTCACTGTGGCTACCATGCAGACAATCGCTCCCGCGCATACTGCTGAAAGCAAGTTTTATCAGGACTACAAGGAAGAACACTCCGGAAATCCTTTAAAGACCTGGCTAGTGTTTGAAATAATTGGCGCGGTTTTCGGCGCTTTTGTGTCGGGCTTGATTTCAGACCGTTTGGGTCTCCAACTCGAACGCGCACCAAAAACAAAGGCCGGCATCAGAATTGTCGCTGCTCTGATCGGTGGTGCTTGCTTTGGATTTGGGGCACAACTCGGCCGGGGCTGCACCAGCGGTGCTGCCTTGAGCGGTATGGCGGTATTATCCACCGGCGGACTGATCACCATGTTCGCCATCTTCGGTGGAGCTTATGCCTTCGCCTACTTTTTCAGAAAACTGTGGATATAAGGAGAACTGTGATGGGACCTTTAGTTCCGGATATTATCGGCAACGAATTAAACCTGGTCGTTGCGCTGTTTATCGGTTTTTTATTTGGCATGATCCTGGAGCAAGCTGGTTTTTCTTCTTCAAAAAAACTGGTGGGGCTGTTCTATGGTTATGATTTTACCGTTCTGCGTGTCTTTTTTACTGCCGGTGTCGTGGCTATGACCGGTGTAATCGCCCTTGATCATTTTGGTCTGCTGGATATTAGTCTGATCTATATAAATCCAACTTACCTCTGGTCGGCAATTATCGGCGGTTTAATAATGGGATTAGGATTTGTGGTCGGAGGATATTGTCCGGGTACCAGTATAAGTGCTGCAGCCATTGGAAAAATGGATGCCTGGGTCTTTATTGCAGGGTCCTTCCTCGGTGTTTTGGTTTTCAGTGAAGGCTATCCCCTGTTTGAGAATTTATACAAGTCCGCTTTCTGGGGATACCCCAGAATTTTTAATACTTTAGGAGTTTCACAATCTCTTTTTGCATTTTTATTAACATTGATGGCTTTGTTCGCATTTTGGAGCGCATCGATTATTGAAAATAAAGTCAATGGGGTGAAGAATAAAGCAATCCGCTTCACTCCATATTACATCAGCCTGGCTTCCACAGGTTTAATTCTGGCTATTGCAGTTCTGGTTTTACCGGATAGAAAAGAATCGATGTTGCAGCAGGTTGCTGATGCGGATCCGGCACAGTTTAAGAACTTACCAAGTATGACTGTAGATGAATTCGCTTACCGGATCATCGACCAGGATAATAAACTTCAGCTAATAGATTTCAGACCGGCTGAAGAGTTCAAAAAATATAGTTTACCTAAATCTGTTTCTTTCACTGCTGAAGACCTGTTCAGCAAGGAGTTGGGAAAACTCCTATCCATTCAACATAAAATAAATATATTTATCGCTGAGGATGAAGCGACAGAACAAAAAATGACGCTGTTGGCAAAAAATCTTGGTTTTGAAAATATTCAGATCCTGCAAGGTGGCCTGGCAGGATTCAAAAAGGAAATTATTGATTTCAAACCAGCGCCCGCACCGGCCGAAGGTATGGATGAACAATATACCATACGTTTCAGGACCAGAGCGAGCCAGATTATCCCCGTATTAATTGCCCAGAATAAAAGTGCTGCACCGGTTAAAAAAACAGCCAAGCGTGCTCTGGGAGGTTGTTAGCGCTTAAACATTTCTTCCGCTTGTTCATTTTCCTCGCGGACCTGTTCCAATTCATGCAGAAGATCTTCCCGGGTTTGAATGTATTTTATCTGTAAACGATTTTTTAGCAGCTGGTTCGGGAAAAAAACAACAACGCTGGTAGAAGGGATACCCAGGCGATTATAGGTTAGAGTATCTGAGCATCCGATTTGTTTTAAAACACTGGCCAGAGTTATTATCTTATTACTGGCATTCGCCATGGTGATACGATTCTTGTTGCTATCTCCATATCTTTTATAAGCACTTTCCACATAACTTAATTTATTTTCTTTAGATGCATTCCTGAATATCCTGTCGTCCAGGGTTGCCTGGTTATCGCTCATTATATAATAGGAATTAATAATCCTGCTGAGTTCCGTTGAATTAAAAATGCTACCCCCATCCTCAAATACTTCCCTGTAATAACCAAAATCCAATCCACTCTCCTTCCTGTATTCAAGAATACATTTCTCAAGATAGTCAGCAACTTCTTTTTCACCTATACCGAATGATTCGACAAAATTGGGATGCGGTTCACCGAAGTAAAAATCAAAGCGGCTGATATATTCATCTAACAGGCCAAGTATTTTATACATGGAATTGGTAAGACAGGTTTTTCCAATGGATTTAGCACACAGCAGACTATCTATTACTCTATCGGCCTGTTTAACCATAGTCTGAAAATCAGGAATTAGCGAATGCATTTCCCACTCAATAGTATTAATCCACTCTTTAATATTCCCATTATCTTTATCCTGGCCAAAATAAACCCATCCTCTGAAGATCAGACCATGGTGGTTGTAATATGATATTTCCTTATGGATCCCTTTCCCATTAATAATACTGGTATCCTTGGCCACATCACTTGTATAGGTAGAAATAGATTCAAGAGTACGGGCGAATTTTTCAAACTGCGACTCGGTAATACTATAGGTCCGACCCATATATATCCCCCCATTCCCTACCGAATCAGATATCATCATCCTTAGCCGGGTAGGAGTTATGGTAATCATATATCTTTGGTCGTACAAAGTAGAAAGTTCCACGTGGGTATAACTGATTTTTTGAATATCATTTCCAAGTTGCATCTGGTCGGTAGAATTTTCAGCATCCGTACTACACCTCTCCAGTACCACCTGGCCATCCATCCTGAGTTCTATTTTGTCCGTATCAACAACGAATACCTTAAAAGGTCCAAGCGGGTATATCAGGTCAGGTTTTACAGGATCATAGACTTTCAAACCGATATAATAGTCACCCTTATCGGCAGCATACATTTCCCAATTTCCATATACGGTTTTCTCTTGACCCCTGATATATT
>CAYSHN010000321.1:0-4721 GCA_964430815.1 uncultured Calditrichota bacterium
TCAACCTGTCCCACCTGGCCAGCGGTGTCTATTTATATACATTGGAAGCAGGCTCATTCGTCAGTACTAAAAAGCTGGTGCTGATCAAATAGTATTATATGACAGACCTGCGGCCGGCGGGAATTAGGAAGGGATCTATATTCCGGTTTATTTTCCGTGCTGGAGCAATTTCCAGCACGAGCGAATCTTTACCGTTATACGAAATGTAAAAGCCATAATCCTGTTATCCACCTTGGCGAACGGGAGTGTACTGGTATGCGGATTTTCATATTCTGATTGGAGAGAATGATTTATATCAATTATCGAATCGCGGTTAGAATTATAAAGAATACAATTGACAGTTTAATTGTATTTAAATCCCACAATAGTAACCGTACAATAGAATATCTAAAAATAAATCAGATGCTGGTGACGTGTTCCACGGAGGCCTGGCTTAGTTGTGTAAATTACTGTACTGAATTTTAACCGGTGCTTCTGTGTGGTAACCGTGAGTAGGGGGAGACATATAAAAAGTTCATATATCATAATGAGAAATAAAACGATGGAGTTCGCTGCAATACGACGGTAGGCAAATGGCATGTAACTTATCAAATCAATTTTAGACCCAATCAAGGATAATAAATAATGAAGATGACAATCGCTGAACTGGAGAAAAAAGCCCGTATACTCAGACTCAACATCATTAAAATGATCGGTATTGGCCAGAAAGGGCATTTGGGGGGATCCTGTTCTTTGGCCGAGATAGTTGCCGCACTCTATTTTTATAAGATGAAACATGATCCCCGGAATCCGCACTGGGCAGATCGGGATAGGTTTCTACTCAGCAAAGGTCATGCTGCGTTGATACAATATGCAGCGCTAGTTGAAGCGGGATATTTCCCTAAAGAAGAAATCGAAAAAGTGAAATGCCTCGGGGCGATGCTACAGGGACATCCGGACATGCAAACTACTCCTGGAATTGAGGCAAATACTGGTTCTTTAGGTCAGGGTTTATCTATCGCCTGCGGTATGGCAGCCGGCTTGCGACTTGACCATAAGAAATGCCGGGTGTACTGCATAATTGGCGATGGAGAAATTGCTGAAGGTCAGATATGGGAAGCGGCCATGACGGCTGCTTATTATAAACTTGACAACCTGACCGCCATTCTGGACAAAAATGGCCTGCAGGCTACCGGTGCAATTACCGAACGTTATGATACAAATCCGCTGGTGGAAAAATGGAAAGCGTTCGGCTGGTATGTAATTGAAATGGATGGGCATAATCTGAAAGAAATAATTAAAACCCTCGATTTGGTTGACAAAGTTGAAGGGCGACCGAAAATGATAATTGCCCGCACCGTGAAAGGTAAAGGGATTACTTTTACAGAAAACAATGTGGCCTTTCATAATGGTGAGCTGACTGAGGAGCAGTTTGTCAAGGCATGTGCCGAACTGGCCTAACAAGGAGAAGGTAAATGAAAATGCAGAATCCCAGACAGGTTTACGGCGAAACATTGCTCGAACTGGGCCGGGAAAATAAGAATATCGTCGTGTTAGAAGCTGATCTGAGCAAGTCCGCGATGACCTGTTTATTTGAGAAGGAATTCCCTGAAAGATTTTTTGAAATGGGAATTGGAGAGGCAAATATGACTTCGTTTGCCGGCGGCTTATCCCTGACGGGGAAAATTGCTTTCACAAATTCCTTTGCTGTGTTTGCAGCCGGACGGGCATTCGATCAAATCAGGCAAGCAGTAAGCATAGCAAAGTTGAATGTGAAAATAGTCGGCTCAAGTGCTGGTCTGTCAGATTTTGGAGATGGAGCGACGCATCAATCTGTGGAAGATGTTGCCATTATGCGAGCCATTCCTAATATGACGGTACTGGTACCGGTCGACGCTATTGAGACCAGAAAAATGATTCGAACAATCGCCGAGCAGCAGGGACCGGTGTACCTGCGTATTAATCGCAATTATTTGCCGGATCTTTTCCCGGAAGATCAGAAATTTGAAATTGGTAAGTCTTATCTGATCCGTGAGGGAAAAGATGCAGTCGTATTTGCGAATGGGATCATGGTTTCTAAAGCGGTGCAGGCAGCCGAAAAATTGGCAAGTGCAGGAATATCGGTACGGGTGGTGAATGTCAGTTCTTTAAAACCGACGGATGAAAAGGATATTAAAAAATTTGCCTCCCGGGTTAAAGGTATCGTGACAGCCGAGGAGCATACTCTGATTGGCGGATTGGCAAGTGTGATTACGTATATCCTGCGCGGTTCCGGCCTACCCGTGATATCGATTGGCATTGAGGATGAATTTGGCCAATCGGCACATAATTATGACGAATTGCTGGCTTCCTACAAACTAACAGTCGATAATATTATCGGGTCAGTAAAAGAAATAATGCACATTGGTCCCATGTAGATTTGTTAAAAATAAATTAGAAAAAAGGAATGTTCTGATGCTGTTGATCATTGTTCTGGTGTTATGCATTCTATTCATAGTTTTTTCATCGACCAAGTTCAGATTGCATCCATTCCTGGCCTTGCTATTTGCGGCCCTGGTCTTCGGGTTGTTGACCGGCATGCCGCTGTCCAAGATAGCCAAATCGATAAATGACGGCTTCGGCGGAACGTTGGGTTATATAGGGATCGTGATTGTTGCCGGAACGATAATTGGGACTTTTCTTGAATTTTCAGGTGGCGCTTATACGCTGGCAGACCGGATATTAAAATTGATTGGCCAAAAACGGGTTCCTCTGGCAATGGCTATCATCGGTTATTTTGTTTCCATCCCGGTTTTTGCCGACTCCGGTTTTGTCATCATTTCCTCACTCAATAAAGCCCTTTCCAAGCGAGCGAAAATAACCCTGGCCGGTTCTGCCGTTGCATTGAGTCTGGGTCTTACCGTGACGCATTGTCTGGTTCCTCCCACCCCCGGACCCATTGCTGCTGCAGGTATTTTAGGAGCCGATCTCGGTCTGGTCATCCTTTTTGGAATGATTATCGCTGCACTGGCTTTGATCAATGGCTGGTTATTTGCTGAAAAGTTTGCCTCGAGAATTCCGATTGATCCTAATCCGGACGTATCAATGGAAGAAATCGCTTCTAAAATGAAAGAGGCGCCTTCAGCAGTTAAAGCCATAAGTCCCATTCTTACTCCAATCATATTGATCGTACTAAAATCAGTCTCAGATTTTCCGACAAGGCCATTGGGAGAAGGTTTCATTAAAATGTTTTTCGGATTTATCGGTGAACCGGTCATTGCTCTGCTCATCGGCGTGATTCTGGCTTTCAATCTGCCATCCAAATTGAAAAAAAGCATGCTTGATGATTCCGGCTGGGTGGGGACGGGATTACGCAGCGCGACTATCATCATTTTGATAACCGGAGCAGGCGGTTCTTTCGGTAAGGTCTTGCAGAATTCCGAGATTGCAAACGTCCTCGGCAGCACTCTTTCGAATGCGAACATCGGAATCTGGATGCCGTTTCTTATTGCGGCTATGATCAAGACCGCACAGGGGTCTTCCACTGTTGCCTTGATTACGGCGGCATCGATAATGTCGCCCTTGATGGCATCAATGGGTTTTACATCTGAAATTGCTAAAACGCTGGTGGTAATGTCAATTTCTTCCGGAGCGATGGTCGTATCGCATGCGAACGACAGTTTTTTCTGGGTGGTGACGCAGATGTCGCGGATGGATGTAAAAACCGGTTATAAACTTCAAAGCCTTGGCACGTTAATCATCGGAGTAAGTGCAGGATTAGCTACCTGGATTATCAGTTTGATTTACATTTAGATTCACTGTGAGGGGATCTACCATGGATACAATGAAAGCAGTAGTTAAGTATGCCGATAAACCGGGCGCCACGGAATTGCGTGATGTCCCAGTGCCTGTTATCGGGAAAACGGATGTACTGGTGGAGGTTGCCTATGTTGGAGTATGCGGAACAGATCCTCATCTGCATAAAAATGTCTCGGTATTCAAATTTGAGCGTCCGTTTATTCTGGGACATGAATTTGCTGGGACCATTGTAAAAACCGGCGATGAAGTGACCGGATTTTCAATTGGCGACCGGGTAACTTCTGAGACCCATGCTCAATTCTGCGGAAAATGCGCCCTGTGCCGGCAGAATAATTATCATCTGTGCAGGGAAAGAAAGGGATACGGTTTCCATGTCGACGGTGCATTTACCAAATTTGTACGAGTACCCGAACGAATCTTGCACCGGGTTCCGCAGAGTGTTTCCTTGAAAGAGGCTTCGATTACCGAACCGTTTTGTGTAGCCTACAAGGCTTTGGTTTCGAACAGCAAAATTATTCCCGGTGATACCGTTGTGGTAATTGGTCCAGGACCTATCGGAATTCTGTGCGTTAAAATTGCGCAGTTATGCGGTGCGGCTGAAATGGTCGTTGTCGGCACTGCAGGGGATGATAAACGGCTAGCCCTGTCAAAAGAATTTGGAGCGACTATGGTCATCAATAGTAGCAAGGATGATCCGTTAGAAAAAATCATGGCGCTGGGTGATGGTTATGGTGCCAATCTGGTGGTCGATACAGCGGGTATTGCGGAAACATTAAAACTTTCCATGGATGTCGTCAGACCTACCGGTCAAATTACGAAAATCGGTTGGGGAACCAAACCAATCGGTTTTAGCCTTGATCCGCTGGTCGCTAAATCGGTGACCTTGAAGGGGCATTTCAGTCATACCTGGGATGTATGGGAGCATTGCCTGACCCTGATGAGTA
>CAYSHN010000322.1:0-4720 GCA_964430815.1 uncultured Calditrichota bacterium
CAGCCAGAATTCGTTCATTATATTCGGAAATGTTGCGCGTGGTCAGATGTGCCAGCAAGTCATAACGTTTTTCCATTTCCAGCACCAGGGTATTGAGAATACTCACGGCATTGGAAGGTTTGGTAATGACTTCCTCATCCAGATCATGGCGCCACAGCAGATAATGATCGATCAGCGGGCGATATAAAGAAAGTTCTATCTTCTTGGGATCGATCAAAACAAACTTGATCCGCCCCGGATCAACCTTATAAATAATTGAAGCGATGATGGTATTGATACCGACACTTTTCCCGGATCCGGTCGACCCGGCCATCAGCAGATGGGGCATCTTAGTCAGATCGGCTGTATAGACATCACCATTAATTGTTTTACCGATAGCTAAGGGCAAGATATGATTTGACTCTATATACTTTTCAGAACGGATCAATGATTTTAAATATACGATCTGTGGTTGGCGGTTGGGGATCTCTATGCCAATGGCCGCCTTGCCGGGGATAGGGGCCAGCATGCGGATACCTCTGGCTTCCATGGCCAGTGCCAGATCATTGGCCAGACTTACAATCTGGCTTACTTTAACCCCCGGTGCAGGTTGTAATTCATATAAAGTGATCACCGGACCGGCCGTAACCCGGATAACTTTGGCGCTGATCCCAAAATCCTGCAGCTTTGCTTCCAATAAACTGGCATTGGCCTTTAATTCGTCATGGGTTACGGTTGGATTCTCAGCAGGAGGATTATCTAAAAGATCGACCGAGGGAAACTGGTATTTGGCCACACTTTCGCGTACCAGTTGATCATAATCCAGTTCTTCCACCTGGGCTTGTTCTTTTACTTCGAAACCAACACCGGCAGCAGGAATAGAGCCCTTTTTCACCGCCGGAATTTCTGTGGTGACCTGTTCAGATTCAACCAGCGGATTCAGCGGCGGGAATACTTCATCTATTATTTGATCGACGACTGATTTGTCTGTTTCAACCTGAACACCCTCGGCGGCTGCCGGGTCGTTCCAGGGAATCGTCTGCCCGGTAATTTCTTCTTCCTGGCCGGTTAATATTTCTGTAGCCAGGGTTTGATCGATTGTTGCTTCCTGCATTTTTAATTGTTCAGCAGCCAGTTTTTTTTCAATGCGTATGCGGCGCCAGTCCTGATATTTAATCTGGAACTTATCCCACACCGATTTGAGTGCTGTTCCCGATACATTGAACAGGGCGGATATATCCAGTTTCAAACTTAAAATGGCCAGGGCCAGGGTTGACATTATTAAAATCAGGATGGTCCCGAATTTTCCCGTATAAATGATCAGGCGAGAGGCCAAAGTGCCACCAACCAGACCGCTGGGATAATATTCACGGATATTTCCCAAGTATTTGATTGCATCGGACATGGCCAACCCAATCGAGATTAGTACGGACCAAGCCAACAAAATCAAGGTTAATTTCCAATAGGTATAAATTCGCTTGCCCTGATAGAGCAGTAAACCGAAGAAGATGATTAAGGCCGGTATCACAATGATAGGATAACCCAGGGTGTAATTCATCAGTGGCGCAGCCAGGGCAGCACCTAAGCGTCCCATCCAGTTCTTGATGCCGATAGAATTATTTTCGATATCCAGACTGGGATTATCTAAACGGCTGTAAGAGATAACAGAAAATAACATGATGGCGCCGATGCAGATCAGAATAACACTGAACGCTTCACGATTATAATTTTTTTCTTCCTTTTTTACCTGTTTTTTTGCCATAGCTTAATTACTATTTATTTTATTCTTACAGCGTTAAAATAACCAAGAAATATACAAAATTCTGAGATTAAAGACAAATAAGGGAAATGAACATATTCCAAGCACCAATGACCAAATTCCAAATTCCAACATTCGAACTATATCATTAATTACTGCTCTCTAGGCACTATCTTTAGATAGTGTTTACGGATATCACCCAAACCAGCGTGGCTTTAGCCGTAAACTGAGAAAAATCTTATGCAATTAATAATTGAATTTTGATTCAGTTGATTTAAGGCTAAAGCCGAATGAGTTTGGGGAGAATCATTTTCCCACTATCTGCAGATAGTGGCTAGTGAGCAATCTTGGGGAATTATATAATTCTGGATTTGATCCAGAGATTGCTTGGTCCCGACCTGTTTGTCTTGTCTGCCGCCAGGCAGGCGCCCACCGGCACCTCCCTGCCGACCGTCTTAGGCGGCAGGGAGGGGTATGGGGTGGGTTATCTGGATAGCCACCTTCGAGGTTTCTAGAAACCTCGAAGGTGATTCATTGCCCCAGTGCCATAGTTCCGGAGTGTCTTCTTTGTCCCTCAGTCTCTTTTAAATATATTTAATATATTTTAAAAATATATTGAAAATATTTCTAAAATATATTATAATTATGATAAATATTAAAAAAAGGAGAACTGAATTCCATGGCCCCCGAAACCAAAAAAGATCGGTTTAAACGCGTGGCTGAGAAAAGAGTACAAAATATCATTACCGGTATCAGGAGTCTGGCCCAATTATCCAATAAGAAGGTGTATGAATGGGAACCCAGACAGCTGGAAAAAATTTGGAAAGTACTGGAACAGGAAATTGAGAGCTGTAAAAATAGTTATATCAATCCCGAAGCAAAGATATTTAAACTTTAAATTAGTGAGTAAAGAACTCAACCTGTCAAATCATCGAAAATAGAGAATAGGAGGATCGAAACAATGTCACATACCTGGAAACTAAAGAAAGGAAAGATACTGGTAGTTGAGGATGCCAATACCGCATCACTCGTAATCGTCGCCCGAGATCTGAAGGACCGGGAGGACAAGATAGCCGCACTGGAGGAAGTTCTTCGAAAGTTGCGGAAATAAACTTCAAAGGAAAATCATACGAAAGGCGGTTTAATGATCTGCGCCGGAAAGAATTTATCGCGGATCTTGATATCGATTTCGGATCCTATTTGCGAACAATCCAGCGGTACATAACCCAGGCCGATACCTTTTTCCAGCATCGGTGAAACCGTACCACTGGTTACCTGACCTACTTTTTGTCCTTCTTTATAAATTTCATAACCATGCCGGGGAAAGCCATTGTCCTTCAGTACAAACGCAACCAACTTTCGACGCAGTCCATTTGCTTTTATGTTTAACAGAGCGGTCTTGCCGATGAAATCATCTTTTTCCAGTTTGGTTATCCAACCCAAGCCCGCTTCCAGCGGATTGGTGGTTTGATCGATATCGTTCCCGTAGAGGCACATCCTTTTTTCCAGCCGCAGTGAATCCCGCGCTCCCAAGCCTATCGGTTCAATCTGAAATTCCTTGCCGGCAGCAAAAACTTTTTCCCAGACCTGCTCTGCATATTTATTTTCAAAATAGAGTTCGAATCCCGGTTCACCGGTGTAACCGGTACGGGAGATGAGCATCGCTACACTGGCCAGACTGCCTTCAGTAAACCAGTAATACTCAATGGCAGCCAGATTTATCGTGGTAAGTTTCTGCAAAGTCTGTTCAGCATTTTTACCCTGTACAGCTATCTGGGTTATTTTTTCACTGATATCTTTTACAGTACTGCCCTTAAGCGGATGATCGAGAATCCACTGCAGATCCTTATCCTTGTTGGACGCATTGACCACCAGCAAATAGTGATCCGTAAAACGATAGACCAGCAGATCATCTACGATGCCGCCATCTTCATAACACATGGCTGAATACTGGACCTGACCCACAGCCAGGCTGGCTGCATCATTGATGGTCATGTGCTGTACCAGTTGCAAGGCATTTTTCCCCCGTATTTCAATCTCGCCCATATGGGATACGTCAAAAACACCGACGGTGGTACGTACACGACGGTGTTCATCACGGATCCTGGTATACTGAATCGGCATTTCATATCCGGCAAATTCCACTATCCTGGCACCATGTTTTACATGCTGGGCATAGAGTGCGGTTCTCTTCATAATTTACTCCCTATTCAATATGGTACATTACATTAATTCGATACGGTTTTTTTATTAACACGTCTGCCGGTAATCCGTTTTAATTCTCTAACCAGATATTGACCGGTATAGGAATTCTTATAGTTTACAACTTCTTCGGGGGTGCCGGTAACCACGATTTTCCCGCCATTATTACCCCCTTCCGGTCCCAGGTCAATGATCCAGTCGGCGGTTTTGATTACATCCATATTATGCTCAATAATTATAACCGTATTGCCCCGATCAACTAATTTGTTCAGTACATTCAACAGCATTTTTATATCTTCAAAATGCAGCCCTGTGGTCGGTTCATCCAGTATATACAGGGTATTGCCTGTGCCGATTTTTGACAACTCGGCCGCCAGTTTGATCCGCTGCGCTTCGCCGCCGGAGAGCGTGGTGGCCTGCTGACCGAGATGGATATAAGACAGCCCTACTTCCACCAGTGTTTCCAGCCGGCGTTTGATCTGTGGAATATTCTGGAAAAAATCCAGTGCCTCGCCGACGGTCATCTCCAGGACATCGGCAATATTTTTACCCTTATAGGTTATTTCCAGCGTTTCCCGGTTATAACGTTTGCCCTTGCACACTTCACACTGGACATATACATCGGGCAGAAAGTGCATTTCAATTTTTTTGACCCCATCCCCTTCGCATACCTCGCATCTACCCCCTTTGACATTAAAACTGTAACGGCCTGGTTTATAGCCGCGTATTTTTGATTCGGGTAGATTGGTGTACAGATCGCGAATGGGTGCGAACAGGCCG
>CAYSHN010000323.1:0-4715 GCA_964430815.1 uncultured Calditrichota bacterium
AGCAATGGTAAGCAGGAACGACTGGCTAAACCCAGACTCTATGTCTCGGCTTATAATCGTCAGTTAATGCGTGAACCACATGTCGTTGCCGGATTTCTATATGATCTATATTTATCACCATTGGAACACCGCATGGGTCATACTCATGATCGATCGGTACAATTTAAAAAAGGTGAACGGAAACAAATTGCCAGTTATGACATACTTTTTACTGGATTTGAGGTAGCCAATCATCAGGAAACTGGTGCGTTTAGTGTCGGAGCGTTACTGGAAGTGACTTTTAATAACCGGACTGAAGTTATCAAACCAGTTCTGTTAATCGGGGAAAAGGGGAAGCAAGCTATAACGGTGGCCTTGCCCGTGGATAAAGTAAATAACACTTCAGCGGCGCCGACCGTCACGCTGAATGATCTCAACGCCGACCAGAAGGTCATTGAATTGATTTTCTCTGGAACAGAAACTGCACCGGTAACACCCACAATCAGTACCGATGAACTGGTTGTGGAATTCAGTAAAAAACCATTTATGAGTGTTCTGTGGAGCGGGACCGTTTTAATGTTGCTGGGAACGGTAATTGCGTTAAAGAAAAGGCTAAGTGGAAATTAAAGATCGTTTTTGTTGCAGCTGCGCCTGATTATTTAAAACGGATAGGATCTGCTAAGTAAGAACCAAGTATTTTAACCTCCACACAAAAAAACGCTAATTCTTCCAAAGCCAATTGTACAGACTTGTCATTTTGATGTCCCAGAAAAGTAACGAAGAAATGAGCTTTACGTGTGATATGCGGGGGGATGTAACTTTCCAATTTTAACAGATTAATTTTATTGGTAGCAAATCCACCCAGGGCTTTGTATAAAGCAGCGGGAATATGTCTGGTGGAGAATATAACCGACGTTACCACTTTACCGCTAGTTGGATCCGGATCAATAGGTTCACGCCCCAGGCAAACAAAGAGTGTTTTATTATCCGGACTATCTTCCATGTTCCTTTTAATGATTTTCAGATTGTATTCTTGTGCCGCCAGTTCAGAAGCCAAGGCGGCTTTGGTTACATCCATCCATTCGGCCACATCATGCGCAGCTAAAGCTGTATCAGCATAATCGTGCATCTGGATTTTCAACTGGCGCAGATTCTGCCGGCACTGTAATAGTGCCTGCGGGTGAGAATAGACATGCTGGATATTTTCCAGTTTCGCCGTGGGAGTTGCCAACAGATGTTGTTCGATGGATTGGATATATTCACCGATAATATACAGGTCCAGTTTAGGAAGTAAACTATGAATTTCGGCCACGCGGCCGGTTTGTGAATTTTCGATTGGGACCATGCCCATATCTGCCTGCCCGCTGCGGACAGCCTCAAAAACATCTTCAAAGGAGGGCAGGGGCAAGGTTTGTTTATCGGGAAAAGCTTGACGACAGGCGGCTTCCGAATGCGCGGCGCGTATGCCCTGAAAGGCGATGTAATTTGCTGGATTCATATTACCTTCTTATTCGTTATCTTCAAGAACAATGTATTCCCTAATATTATAAAAAAAACTATTAATAATGCAAACGGGATTATTAATTGTAGCACATTAAAGCGCTAAGAATTAAATTTCTGCTTAATACTGTGTCTGGTATAAAAAGAAAATCATAATAATAAAGGATACAGCATGCTGAGAGTAACCGGCAGATCGTATTGGATTTTGTTAATTATTTTAATCGGAATCGCTGTCTTTTGTAAAAAACTAACCGAGCAGGAATCATTTCAACAAGCATTGGATCTCAAAGACCCTGAACACCAAATCACGGCTTTGCAGCAATTCATTGTGGATTTTCCTGAAAGCAAAAGCATTAAACGTGCCTACCAGAATATCTTCCAAAATGAAGTGGTACTGGGTCACAGTGAAGCAGCATTGAAAGCGGCCACAGAATATTTAGCCCTGATTCCGGAAAATGCGCGCATGCAGGATTATAATAGCATAGCCTGGACGCTGGCGGAAAAAGGAATTGCCCTGGATTCGGCCCGGGTCTATGCAGAGCGGGCCGTACAGTTAGCCCGTGATACAAATTACCGCCGCCTGGGCATGATTCTGGATACGTATGCGTTCACCCTGTTTAAAACTGGAGATGCAGCAACGGCCGAAAAGATCCAGGAAGAAGCAATGATCGGATATGAAGACGATAGTGAATTTTTGAGTCGTCTGGCCGAATATCAGCACGCTAATAATAAAAGAATAGTTGCACTTAATAATATGGCCCGAGCCATTCTGCTGGGTGCGGAAATGTCAGCTCTAAAACTTTTTGACGATTGGCTCATTGAAGAAAAGCCGCAAGTTGAAGCCCGCCAAATACTGGCCACAGAAATTGTCGAGCAGATCATTACCGATTTTCTCAAACTGAACGATACCCAGGCTGCCCGTAGTCAGGCCGCCATGTTGTTGGTCCGTACCGGTATCGATATCAACCGTGCTGAAAAATGGGCCACGGCAGCTGTTCAAGCGCAGGATGAAAATGCTTCCCCTGATGAGCAGATCTTGTTAAATAAAAACCTTGCTCTGGTCTATAAAACCAGAAATGATTATGTGAAAATGGTCGAAATTCTTGAACCCTGGCAGCAATTTGCCATGCCCTATGATCAGGATTATTGGCTCAATCTGGGACTGGCCTATCAACAAACCGGCCAGAAGGAAAAATCATTCCAGGCAATTCTAAACGGTCTGGTGCTGGACTCAAACAATGAACTGCTAACGATGGCAAAAAATCAAGGCTATACGGATACAGAAATTAATAGCGCTACGGAAAAATATAAACAGGATTTAATCGCGTTTAATCCCGGAAAGCGCGTTATTGATCAAAAGACATCCGAACGGGTAGTGCTGACTGAATTGTTTACAGGTGCTGAATGCGGGCCTTGTGTGGGCGCCGATCTGGCTCTGGATTTATTGGCTGAATATTACCCTCGCCAAACCGTGGCATTCTTGGAATACCATCTGCATATTCCCGGTCCCGATCCCCTGACCAATGCCTCGACTGAGGCGCGGTACGGATTTTATGGCCAGGATTTTGGCACCCCTACCGTTTTTATTAATGGTCTAACCCAATATACTGGCGGTGGACCGGAACTAGTGAAAAAGAGTTTGTTTTATCGGTATAGTCAGGTAATCGAAAGATATAATGTCTCACCAACCCGGATTGCACTTAGTTTTTCTGCCGAACAACAGAATCAGCTGGTTCATATCAAAGTTGAAGTGGCCTCGACAGGTAAGACAGAAAAGTCTCCGCTCAAACTGAATATAGCCCTGGTGGAAAAGAGTGTGAACTATACCGGCGCAAACGGAATATCACATCATGCCTTTGTTGTACGGTACCTGGTTAATCATGGTACAGGTATTCCACTTATATTTAAAGAGGGTAAAAGTATTATTAACGAAATAATCAATTTGCAAAAGGTGAATGAAGAATTAATAAAATATCTTGATGACTTTACTCAAAATCCACCAGAACGCTATAAAAATTTTCCCGGCTGGAATGTACGGCCCGATCAAGTTGATCCGCATAATCTGGCCGTGGTAATCTGGATACAGGACGAAGAAAGCAAGGCGGTCTATCAGACCGGTTATCAGGAATTAAAAAAACAGTAATTTAGGTTCAGATAATATAAGAGTATAATTATGGAACAACAACCAGAAAAATTGGAGCGAATTCAGGTCCCGGCCCTCGATGAAATTCTGGGCCAGCCATTTAAGGTTTTAAATGATGGTTTTATACGCTTGATCGATTATCTGGGGTCTGACTCCTCTATTGTCCAGGCAGCGCGGGTTTCCTATGGCCGGGGTACCAAGAAAATTCAGGAAGACCGTGGATTGATCCGGTATCTGATTCGTCATGACCATACCACACCGTTTGAAATGTGCGAAATCAAACTGCATTTACGGGTGCCGATGGACTGCTGGCGTCAATGGATCAGGCATCGGACGGCAAATATCAATGAATATTCCACCAGATATTCAGTAGCGATCGATGCCATGCAGACGACTCAACCGGATGAATGGCGATTACAGGCGCTAACCAATCGTCAGGGCAGCGAAGGTTTGCTGGATGTAGAGAAAGGAAAAGTATTGAGTCAGCAGGAGCAGGAGATCCAGGACCTGGCCCGTAAGCTTTATGAACAGAGACTCGAGTTAGGGGTAGCCAGAGAACAGGCCCGTAAGGATTTACCACTTTCTACTTTTACTGAGGCCTATTGGAAAATCGATCTGCATAACCTGCTACACTTTCTGGAACTGCGTATGGCCGAAAACGCCCAGTATGAAATCAGGCAGTATGCTAAAACGATCGGACAGGAGATTGTCAAACGCTGGTGCCCGCTGAGTTGGGAGGCGTTCTGGGATTACCGTATCGAGGCTTTGCCGCTTTCCCGTCTGGAGGTGGAAGTTATTAAAGCGTTAAACAGGGGAGACCAGGACCAGGCTATTAAATTGGCCGGAGAATTCGGCTGGCTGGAGTATAAAAATGGCCGATTGATCAAAAACATCGAGCGGGGAGAGGTGGAAGAAAAACTGAAAAAACTGAATTTTCCGATCCCCTGGTCAGTTTAATATTTTTGAGCATAACCCGGCACTATTTGTCAACGATTGCGTTAAATATAAAGATGGTTATTACGTGTATGGAATATTTATATATTTAATAATTATAAATTTGAAGAACTGAACATTCAAATAAAGATGGGATAAG
>CAYSHN010000324.1:0-2567 GCA_964430815.1 uncultured Calditrichota bacterium
CTCTGTATAGAGTTTTTGTATTCCAATAATCGAAAAATTGACTTTGTAGAATTCATCGACAAGGGCCAAAGAACGGAATTTTAGTGAATAAGGACCATTGAGTATAATGTCGACATACTGTTTGTTCGCCAGTACTACATCATTGAAAATCTTTAAGGAAAATTTGCCGAATTCGATGAAACCCTCTGCTTTTTTTACAATATCCTGGCGTTGCTCTTCGTTAAGCCCCTTGCGCACGCCTCCCGGTATATTCAATACGACATGAGTCTGGTGACCGCCTAACATTGCCTGGATTTCCTGGGCAATGCGGCGTTGTTTTATCACTTCAGTGCCGATTTCCACACCCACTTTAGCAATGACCCCCAGAATATTCCGTTCGGCCGGAGGGGCGGTGGGTCCAACCACAAAGTCAGGTGCAGCCAGGGCATAAAAATGGGCAATGTGGCTGTGCACAAAATGAGCCATGTAAAAAAGTTCTCTAATCTTCTTCGCCGTTGGTGTTGGTTCCACACCAAAAACGGCATCGGCAGCTTTACCTGCCGCCATATGGTGACAACCAGGGCAGACTCCGCAGATTTTTGTTACAATCGATGAAACCTCTTCAATCGGTCGACCTTCACAAAATTTTTCAAAACCGCGCAATTCCGGAACCTGAAAATAAACATTTTCCACATCACCTGCATTATTCAGAAAAATTTCGATTTTACCATGTCCTTCCAGACGGGTAATCGGATCGATGGTTATCCGCGTCATACTAGTTTCCTCCTGATAATCGAAGTTGGCAGGCTGGTACGGTAAAATGTTCCTGCAGGATCTACTATCTGTTCGACAATCTTCTGTATTTCGGTTGGATCGTTCGAGTCAATCATGGTCGCCAGGGATGACATCATTTTACTACCAGGATCGGGTGAGGTGATAGGTGGTCCGTAACAACCACGACAGGGGGCATTACCCTTAATACAACGAGAGCCACAGCCACCGCGTGTCGCTAAGCCCATACACACAATCCCTTGTTCCAGAAAACAGGTTTTTCCGTCATCAACGATTTCATAAGGACGGTAAAATTGCTTGATGGTTTTAGCATCGCTTTTGGTGCGTTCGCATTCATCACAGAGTGCTTTTTCATTAGCCCCGACCACCGAACCTGCTGGAGGTAAGGCAGCGCCAGTAACGATAGCCATGAACACTTCCAGCAAGCGTTCCGTTTGCGGAGGGCAACCGGGCAGGTAATAATCTACATTAACCGTTTGGTTCAAAGCCCGTACATCGTTATAAAAAACAGGCAATTCCAATTCGCCTTCTTTGACCTGATATTTAGTTTGGGGCACAATTTTATCGGGATTAATAGTTGATTCGCTCTCCAGATAAACCCGTTTAAAAATTTCTTCCTTGTTACTGAAATTTGCTAGACCGGGAATGCCGCCCATATGTGCACAGGAACCGTATGCCACCAGCACTTTGGTTTTTTTACGTAACACTTTAGCCATATGTTCATTCTCACTATTACGCACGGCACCATTGAACAGGGTGACATCGATATGACCATCCGGCATCGCTTCAACGTCTTTATACTTGATATCCAAGGCGATTGGCCAGAAGACCAGGTCGGCAGCAGCTACTACGTCGAATAATTTTTCATGAACATCGAGTACCGATACGCAACACCCACCGCATGCTGCACCCCAATAAACGGCCAGTTTTATTTTTGGTTTTTGTTGAACCTCGGCCATCCTTTATCTCCCTGCTAATTTAGTTTTTCCATGGTTTGACGTACTTCGCATGGACCGAGTTTTTTTATGGTATCGGTCATGCTGTTCACCACTTCGGCGAAGCGTTTACCTTCCGAAGCGCTGACCCATTCCAAGCGGATGCGATCCTTGTGAATGCCCATCTGTTCAATATATTTTTGCAATAAATGGAAACGGCGCAAGCATTTATAATTACCCTCATGATAATGACAATCACCGGGATGACAACCGCAAATTAAAACACCATCCGCCCCTTCGCGCAGGGCTTTCAGAACAAAAGTAGGATCAATACGACCTGAACACATCACCCGGATTACACGGATATTTGAGGCATATTTCATGCGCGAAGTTCCAGCCAGATCCGCACCCGTATAAGAACACCAGTTGCATAGAAAGGATATGATCGTGGGTCGAAAACTCATGGTACAGCCTCCTCCATTTCAAATTGCAAGATACCTTCGATTTCGGACATAATCTGTTGATCGGTGAAATGCCGGCTGCGAATGGCACCGGTCGGACAGGCCGATCCGCATGTTCCGCACCCTTTACACAAGATTTCATTAACGAATGATACCTTCTTGTCCGCCAGGAAACTGATCGCTGAATATGGGCACACTTTAATACAGGTCTGGCAACCGCAGCAGATATCTTCATTCACCTGGGCGGTGGTCACTTCTACCTGAACCGAGGCAACCTTGATAGTAGCCAGGATTCGGGCTGCAGCAGCTTTAGCCTGTGCAATGGCATCAGGAATGTGCTTGGGACTCTGACAGTTGCCGGCGATATATACACCATCGGTTGTGGTTGCCACCGGATCCA
>CAYSHN010000324.1:2577-4709 GCA_964430815.1 uncultured Calditrichota bacterium
CCAATTTGGGGTGTTTTTCGATATAGAAATCATTTCCGCATTTACTCACACCGACCGCATGGGCCACGTCCGCGGAATCATCATGTGCTTCCATATTAACCATCAGGATGACCAGATCAGCCGGGATCTCCACAGTTTCACCTGACAGCAATTCATTCATTTCGATTACCATATTGCAGGTATCGTGGATATCGGCTTTACGTACCCGCGGCAAGTTGCGTTTCTGATCAAACATCAGGAACATAACCCCCTGCTTGGAAGTGCGGGTATACAATTCCTCGCATCCTTTGCCCATGGCCCGCATGTCGGCATACAGTTGATAGATATTTGCATCCGGCAGGGCAGAGCGGATCTGGTTGGAATACTTGAGTGCAGTCAGACAACAGGTACGGGAACAGTAGGGATGGTATTTAGGATTCCTGCTGCCTACACAATGGATGATGGCAATATTTTTGGGGATCTTTCCTGCTTTGGTAAGGATCTGCCCACTAAGCAGCATACGCTCGAATTCGTAAGAGGTAATGATATCCGGCAGTTTGCCGTAATTATATTCCGGAATCACTGCCGGATCAAATGGTTTCAGACCGGTCGCCACGATGACATTTCCGAATTTTAATTGCAGATCCTGGCCATTTTGATTTTTCAAAGTAGTTTCAAAATTTCCTACATATCCGTACACTTCATCAATAGTGCTATTCAGAAAAATAGAAATATTGGGATGTTTTTTTACCTGGGCGATAATAGGATCCAGCATTTGCTGAGCACTGTAGAGATAGGGAAAGGTAAGATCAACCCGGGTCAAATTTCCACCCAGTTCACCTGTTTTTTCGATTAGAAAAACTTTTTTACCGGCATTGGCAATCTCCAGAGCTGCCGAGATACCGGCGATACCGCCACCGATGATCAATGTGGCCGGATTGATATCCACAGTCCGCTTGTCCAGCGCTTCGTGATGTTTAACCCGGTAAACGGCGGCAGCTACCAGCGACTTGGCTTTATGTGTCGCTTCCACCCGGCTTTCATGCACCCAGGAATCCTGTTCGCGGATATTGGCCATCTCGAACATATAGGGATTTAAACCCGCGTTCTCCAGGGCTTTACGGAAAGTGATTTCATGAATACGCGGGGAACAGGCAGAAACCACCACCCGGTTCAGTTTAAACTCTTTGATATCTTTAATAACCATATCCTGTCCGGGATCCGAACACATGTATTTATAATCACGGGCGATTATGACCCCGGGCAGTTTGGCGATGAATTTTGCCACGTCCTGCACATCGACCATTTTAGCAATATTCGAACCGCACCAGCAGACATAAACCCCTATTCTAGGTTCTTCCATTTTATCCTCATTGATTTATTTTTGTTGTGCCAGGGCTGTATTTTTTAAATTTGAGAAATAAACCGCAAAAGGACGGTAAGCCAGATGTGACCACTTGGAAAATGGGACTTCGATCATGATCATCGGTACCAGAATAGCCAGATGAGTAATATAAGTGTAATAAGTGGCCGCAGGCATACCGTTAATCCTGAATATATGCACCAGAATCCCGGTGATGGTGGTTAAGAACAACATGATGATGAAAAACCAGTCACTGAAGTGAGAAAATTTGAATTTCTCGCTGCTTTTCCTGATACGGCCGATCATTGCAAAGATCAGTCCAAATAATAATCCGAAGGTTGCATAATAACCCAGAAAGCGCTGGGGATGATACAGAGGATGTATCTCTTCAGTCTGAAACCAGGGTAAAAAGACAACGATTACGGTAAACATGATTGTGTAACCGGACATTAACAGCCAGTGACCGAACCAGTATCTTTTACCTTCGGTATCACATTTCGAAAAACGCAACTGGGTCAGGAAATGAACAATCAGCAACCAGAATTCTTTAAAATAAGACAGGAAGGGTATTTTGATAGATTTATCCGATAGTATCACTTCATAGTACATATGCAGAATATTAGAGATTAACAGGGCAGCGACAATGATGGCCATGATCCAATCGCCGATCTCAATCAACTCCACCGGTGCGAATTGATTTATTTTTACACCACCAGCTGCAGTAAGTGTCGGATCCAATGGCGGCAAAACAAAGGCAAACAGGCTGATTACGAACAGGGCCAGCAAGATA
>CAYSHN010000325.1:0-4706 GCA_964430815.1 uncultured Calditrichota bacterium
CCAGCGAGAAATTTGCCGGCAGGATAGTGGCATAATTAAGGAATCTTTCATCAACCAGGTTGATCGTAAGGCTTCTTGCATCCAGCCTTTGCTCTGTCAGGGTAGAGTCTGGAGTAATATTGCAAGCCGGGCTTTCGGAATAGGCCAGTATTGTAAGCGTACCTGTAGTGAGATTGGTGATTTTACTCTGGATCAGGATATTTTTTGAGATGGAAACAGAGAAATTGGTGATTGTTGCGTCAAAGTCTGTTCCATCGAATGTAAGTTCGAGCTCGGCTTTCCGGGGGGTCAGTTTTAAAACTGATCCTACAGTCAAACCCGTCGGTTTATTGTTGAGGATAAAGTGTCTGGGCATCAGGGTAGAGTCCTTGTGGAACTCTTCGTCTGTGAGATTAACTGTCAGCTTGCGGAAATCCAGCCGTAGCTCAGTAAGGACAGAATCAGCAGTCAGGGTGGCTACAGGATTTTCAACAAGAGCCTGAATGTTCATCTGGTTGCTGCTGAGCACTCCTGATTTAGTCTGTAAAAGAACCCCATATACTATATCGACCCTGAAGTTGGGATAGTTCACATCAAAGTCTGTATAAACAAACTGAAGGTCAAGCCTTACCCTTGTTTTTGAAATTCCGGTTACAGACTGTATAGATAGTCCTGCCGGAGCATTCATGAGCGCAAAATTTGAGATCTGAAGGGTAGTATAACTGATAAATTCGTCCTCAGTTAAATTAATAGTTAATACCCTGGCGTCCAGACGTTTCTCAGTGAGTACAGAATCGGCCGTCATTGTGGCTACAGGATTCTCAACATATGCCTGGATGTTCAGTTGACTACTGGTGAGAGACCCAGAGGGTGTATAAAAAAGAACAGAGGAGTTAATATCCACATGGAAATTCGGAATATTTGCATCGAAATCTGTGTAAGTAAATTTAAGGTCCAGAGTTGCTTTCGTAGACGAAATTCCTGTTACAGACTGGATAGTCAGACCAGCAGGATTATTAACCAGTGTGAAATCTGAAACAGACAGAGTTGAATAACTTGTAAATACCTCTTCTGAAAGATTTATGGTTAATGTCCTGAAATCAAGTCTTTTCTCCGTAAGCACAGAATCCGCTGTAAGTATTGCAACCGGATTTTCAGAGTATGCAAATATAATTGCCTGACTTGTTGAGAGATTTCCTGCTGTGGTCTGGAAAAGAACAGATTCATTAATATTTACATAAAAGTTCAGGATGTTTGAACTAAAATCCGTTCCGTCAAACTGGAGTTCAATCCTGGCCCTCCTTGGTGATAATCCGGTGATGGATTGAATGGAAAGGCCTACGGGATAATTTACCAGAGTGAAGTTGGAAACATTGAGAGTGGAATAATTTATAAAACGTTCTTCGTTAAGGTCAATAGTGAGAACCCTGGCATCAAGACGCTGTTCCGTAAGGACTGAATCTGCCGTTAGGGTTGCAGATGGATTTTCAGCCCAGGCTTTAATGTTCATTGAGGAAGTTAACAGGGTTCCGCTGGTTGTCTGATATAAAACCGAATACGGTATACTGATACGGAAATTAGAAATATCCGTATCGAAATCAGTCCCGTTGAATTGCAGGGCAAGCCGGACTCTTTTTGGTGAAACCGGTGTTATTGACTCAATTGATGATCCTGCCGGATTATTCACAAGGGTGAAATTGGCTGGCACGAGGGTTGTATAATTTAGAAATCTTTCATCAGCAAGGTCAATGGTCAGTGTCCTGTAATCCAAACGTTGTTCGGTTAACAGGGAGTCAGCCGACAGAGTTGCGACAGGAAACTCTGTATAGGAGTCAATATTCAGCTGGGTAGTGCTGAGATTGCCGGATGTTGTCTGTACCAGGGCTGTATAAGGTATATTGACATAGAAGTTCGGATAATCGGTATCGTAATCCGTACCGTCAAACTGAAGCGCAATCTGTGCCCTTACGGGTGTATTACCCGTTACTGATTGAATTGACAATCCTGTTGGCTTGTTTACCAGTATAAAATCGGAAGCCTGGAGGGTAGCGTAATTTTTGAATTTTTCCTGGGAAAGGTTGACAGTGAGCGTCCGGTAATCTATTCGCCTTTCCGTAAGTATAGAGTCAGCTGTAAGGGTTGCTGCAGGTGTTTCAACAAAAGCAACGATCACCATTGTACCCGAGCTTAGGGTTCCGGATGTAGTCTGGACAAGTACTGTGTAAGGTATATCAACCCTGAAATTGGAAATATTAGCATCGAAATCAGTTCCATTAAATTGCAGGGCGATATTTACCCGGACAGGTGATATGCCGGTTACCGATTGTATGGTTAATCCGGTAGGCTTATTTACCAGCGTGAAATTGGCCGGCAGGAGGGTAGTATAGTTTTTGAATTTTTCTTCTGTCAGATTAATGGTCAGAGTACGCCAATCCAGTCTCAGCTCAGAAAGTATGGAATCGGCTGACAGAGCAGCTATCGGGTGTTCAACATATGCATTTATAGTCAGCTGACTGGTTCGGAGATTCCCGGTTTTGGTCTGGATGAGGACAGATGAACTGATGTCTACAGCAAAATTCGTAATATTCGCATCAAAGTCAGTTCCATTAAACTGGAGATTAATTGTTGCCCGGGTTGGTGAAATACCGGCAACGGATTGAATTGATAATCCGGTTGGTATATTGACCAGTACAAAATTGGATGGTAACAGGGTCGCATAATTACTGAATTTTTCCTGGGTAAGGTTTATCGTAAGGTACCTTGCATCAATCCTGTATTCAGTCAGTACTGAATCAGCAGACAGTGCAGCAGCAGGTGTCTCAACAAATGCTGTTATCGTCAGATTATTGGAGAGCAGGTCGGAGGTTTTTGACTGCAACAATATACTTTTAGAAATCCCCACCCGCAGGTTAGTAATATTGGCGTCAAAATCTGTCCCGGTATAGGCAAGATCCAGAACCGCTGATACCGGGCTGTTCCCGTCAACCGATTCAATTGTAAGTCCTGTGGGAGCATTTACGAGATAAAAACTTGAAATTCCAAGTGTGTTGTAATCGAGGAATCTTTCATCAGTGAGTGCCAGGTTCAGGCTTCTCCTGGCAAGTGTTAACTCATGCAGAAGTGAGTCCGGTGTGGCAAGGAGAGCCGGGATTTCAACCTGAGCAATTATTGTAAGATAATTTGTTGTGAGATTGGTAGCCGACTGCCGAAGTTTAGCCTTATTGATCGTTACTGAGAAATCAGTTATGCTGGCATCAAAATCATTATACACAAAGGCAAGATTCAGGATAGCCCTGGTCGGGGAAATACCCTGGACCGTGAGGACAGTCAACCCGACTGGTTCATTATTTAATGGGAAATCGGTGACCTCAATGGCGGTATAGTTAATGAATGATTATTCAGTGAGATCAATGGTCAGTGTACGGTAATCCAGCCGGTGTTCAGTAAGTGCAGAATCAGGTGTCATAACGGCTACAGGCTGTTCGACATAAGCAAGGATGGTACGGGTGTTTGATTCCAGGTCCGCAACCTTGCTCTGTACAAGGATATTTTTAGATATCCTGACAAAAAAGTTCGAAATAGACACATCAAAATCGGTACCGTCAAACTGCAAATCAAGGGTTGCCTGTTTTTTGGAAATACCTGTTACCGTTTGCAGGGAAAGCCCGGTTGGGGCATTCACAAGAGTGAACTGGGTTGTCTGCAACGTCAGGTAATTAATGAATTCTTCATCCGACAGGCTGATAGTAAGCATCCTGACATTGAGCCGCCGCTCCGTGAGAACGGAATCAGCAGTTAATGAGGCTACAGGTTGTTCTACATATGCCTGGATGTTCATCTGGGTACTGCTGAGTACTCCGGATTTTGTTTGTAAAAGCACTCCGTATGCAATGTTAACCCTGAAATTGGAGTAATTAATATCAAAGTCTGTATAAGTGAACTGCAGATCCAGCCTTACCCTTGTTTTTGAAATTCCGGTTACCGACTGAATGGAAAGTCCAGCAGGAGCATTTGCCAATGCAAAATTCGAGGCCTGAAGGGTAGTATAATTGATGAATTCCTCTTCGGCTAAATTAATGGTCAAGTATCTGGCATCCAGCCTTCTTTCAGTAAGTATTGAATCAGCAGTCATGGTGGCTACCGGATTCTCCACGTAAGCCTGGATATTCAGCTGGCTGCTGCTAAGTGATCCGGATGTGGTATAAAAGAGGACAGAGGAATTAATATCCACATGGAAATTCGAAATATTAACATCGAAGTCTGTATAAGTAAAGCCGAGATTCAATGTTGCTTTATAAGGTGAAATCCCGGTTACTGATTGAATAATAGTTCCGGTAGGCGCGTTCACCAGGGTGAAATTAGAAACCTGGAGTGCTGTATAATTATCGAACTCTTCTTCCGACAGGTTTATGGTCAGTACCCTTGCATCCAGCCTCTTTTCCGTAAGCACAGAGTCTGCAGTAAGTATCGCTACCGGATTTTCAGAATACGCAAAAATGCTTAACTGGCTGGTAGAAAGATTTCCGACTGTTGTCTGGAAAAGAACGGATGAGGTGATATTCAGATAGAAATTTAAAATGTTCGTTTCAATATCAGTTCCGTCAAATTGAAGTTCGACCCTCGCCCGCCTTGGTGATAATCCTGTTACAGATTGAATGGAAAGACCGGCAGGATAATTTACCAGTGTGAAATTGGAAATATTGAGGCTGGAATAATTTTTAAAATGT
>CAYSHN010000326.1:0-4703 GCA_964430815.1 uncultured Calditrichota bacterium
TCTAGTCTATTACGCAGATCGACCCATTTGGAGGTAGAATAAAATAATGACCGGTTAGTCTCCAAGGTAACCCGCATGTCAATCAACATATTGGTTACTGCCGGAATATGAATGATCGGCTGACCAAACTGGGATCGTTCGCGGGCATATTTAACCGCCTCTTCATAGGCGGCCTGGGAAATACCCAGGGCCTGGCCAGAAACCCCCAGTCTGGCACTGTTCATCAGATCCATAACATATTTAATCAAACCAAATCTGCGCTTACCGATCATTGTTGCCGGAGTATCATTGAATTGAAGTTCACAGGTTGGTGATCCATGGATTCCTAATTTATTCTCCAGACGCCGTACTACCACAGTTTCATCACCATGACAGACAAACAAACTCAGACCACGCCCATCTTTTGAACCTGGTTCCGAGCGGGCTAAAACTAATAAAACTTCACCGCCGCCATTGGTAATAAAACGCTTCACTCCGCGCAGAAACCAGTTTCCCTGCTCATCCTGATAGGCATGTAATTTTACAGCCTGCAGATCAGAACCGGCATCGGGTTCGGTGAGCGCCATGGCCCCGGTATATTCGCCGGCAACAAATTTATGCAAATATTCTTGCTTTTGTTCTTCATTGCCAAATTTATTGATAGTCATCCCGATATCCTGCAAACCAAAAATATTCATTAACGATGCATCAGCCCGTGAAACCATTTCCACCATAAGCATATATATTGTTTTGGGAAAATTTAATCCGCCAAATTCCCTGGGAAATTCAACGCCCATCAATTCAGCATCCGATAAATATTTTAAATTTTCCTGCAACCCTTTGGCGTACACCACCTTGCCAGCAGTAACGGAATTACTATCCTGATCAACCTGACTGGCGCGCGGTGCAATGAAATTTGCCGCAAGGTCGCCTACAATTTCTAATATCTTACGATAATTCTCGATAGCATCACTGTAATTCTTAGGAGCGTAATTATATTTATCGGCTCCCTGATAATCCTTTTCGGCAATGGCCACTATCTCCTCGATATGCAGATTTTCAAACTGAAAGACTATATCCGGATTATCGCTAAAAAAATTCGCCATATCTTTCCTCTATTTTAGTTTATGCCTATAGGCCTCAATAAATTTAGGAATTACTTCGCTGGCATCTCCCACTATACCATAATGACAAATATCAAAAATAGGAGCATCGGGATCATTATTAATAGCTACAATTTTATTGGACTCCTGCATTCCGGCCCGATGCTGAATAGCGCCGGAAATCCCACAGGCAATATAAAGTTTAGGTCGTACTGTTACCCCCGTCTGACCCACTTGCCGTTCGTGTGGAATAAAACCTGCATCCACCGCCGCCCGGCTGCCAGCAACTTCGCCACCTAAAATATGTGCTAATTCATGTATCCATCTAAAATTCGCTTTTGAACCCATACCATAACCACCAGCTACAATAACGGCGGCAGATTTTAGATTTATTTTATTCTCTTCCTGAAATCGCTCCATAACGTTTAGTAACTGATCCACATTTGCCGCTCGATAAGGAAGTTCTATGATTTTTCCTTGCCGATATTCCGGCAGTGGAATATTCTCCATTACACCTTCGCGTACTGTCGCCATTTGAATTGGTGCATCCGGAGTGATAATAGTGGCAATAATATTACCTCCGAAAGCAGGTCTGATTTGCAACAGCAAATTCTTGTAATCCTTACGCAAATATTGGATACTTTCAATTTTTAAATCGGTACAATCAGCGGTTAAACCACTACGAGTATAAGAAGCCACTCGTGGCGCCAGATCTCTGCCGATCACAGTAGCTCCAAATAGCACCACCCGTGGTTTATGGGTGCTGACCAGTTCATTCATGATATGACTATAGGGCATAGTGCGATAATCTTTTAACTCGGAATGATCGATCATATATACTTCATCAACACCGTACTGAAAAGTAGCTTGGGCAATTTCTTGCACTTGATACCCGATCAGAACCGCTTTGAGTTTACCGGCTAAATTTGTCGCCAGTTTATGCCCTTTGGAAAGCAACTCAAAACTCACCTCAGCAGCTTTACCAGAACGCTGTTCGATAAAGACCCATACTTCATTTGTTCTCTTGACCATAATCATCCTTTATCCGAAAATTCGGTCTTCCATTAATTTATCAATAAGCTTATCCAATCCTGCTTTAGTCGGCTCAATATTCATATGTTTCCCTCCGGCCAAAACTACAGAATCGATTTTATAGACTTTGGTCGGAGAACCTGCCAACCCGCATCTTTCGGGATCGACAGGTAATTCGTCCATAGTCAGGGTTGGTAAATACAAGTTTTTGCTGCAATATTCATCTTTCAGATCATCAATGTATAATAATGAATTACCTTCGACCATTTTTTCCAATTCAGATAATGTTCGGGCGCTCTTATAGGCCATCACCCGGCGGGCTTTAAATGGTCTGGGGACAGCTGCATCCTTGATAATGGTTAAAAGTAAAGGTAAAGTCGCTTCCAGTATTTCATATCCACCATCGATTTTATGTTTGACATTGATTCGTCGCTCGTTGATTTCAAGAATTTTTTCCACATAAGTAACCTGTGGAATATTCAGCTTTTCTGCGGTTTGTGGACCTACCTGAGCCGTATCACCGTCAATAGCCTGCCGGCCGGTGAAAATAAGATCATATTTACCAATTTTTTTGATCGCTTCACTTAAAACATAAGACGTAGCCAGAGTATCGGCACCGGCAAATTTACGATCACTGATTAAATATACTTCATCGGTCCCCATATACAGACATTCACGCAGTACATCTGACGCCTTGGGTGGACCCATAGTAATAGCTGTTACCTTACCACCATAGATATCTTTAATTTGTAAGGCGATTTCCAGGGCAACCTTGTCTTCCGGATTAAAGAGCGCCGGCAACATGGCACGATTAACCGTGCCATCCGGTTTCATTACCTGTCCGGAAATATTAGCCGTATCCGGAACCTGTTTTACCAGCACAATAGAATGTAGATTCATATTACCTTTTTCCCCTGCGTTAAAAATGCAATGAAAAGATCAATTTAAATCTAAAAAAAAGTGTTAACTAAAACAAGAATTTGCCGCAAGAAGATTTTGTACTAAACAACAGACCTTCGGCCGATATTTCAGTGACTATGACAGGGTGACCAGATATGACAAATATAATAATGAAGTCCGCAAACACAAACAAAAAATATTTTCAGGAATAAGATTCACCTAGATATTGCCGCAGAAATTTACTGCGGGACTGGTGTCGTAACCGGAATAAAGCTTTTTCCTTGATTTGTCTGACTCTTTCACGTGTGATACGGTATAATTTACCAATTTCATCCAGATTATATTGCCGATCGACATCCAGGCCAAAATAGAGACGCAAAATTTCTGATTCTTTCTTGGTCAGGGAACATAAGGCCCTTTTTAGTTCGCTCTTCATCGATTCTTGATTCAGCGGTAGTTCCGGTGACAACGTACCGGAATTTTCGGTGACTGACAGCAGGGAATTTTTATTCTCCTCGGATATATAGGCTTCCAGCGAGAGATGTTTATTGGATAATTGCATCATCCGGGTTACTTCCACAGCTGAAAGATCCAGAGAACTCGCAATTTCTTCTGCAGTCGGTTCCCGCTCAAATTCCTGCTCAAGCGAACTGTATTTTTTCCCTACCTTGTTCAGCGAACTGACCCGATTTAATGGCAAACGTACCAGGCGTGCGTTCTCAATAATCGCCTGCATGATACACTGCCGGATCCACCAGACAGCATACGAGATAAATTTGAATCCTTTGGTCTCATCGAAGCGATAGACTGCTTTGATTAAACCCAAATTCCCCTCATTTATCAGATCGCCCAGCGGTAAGCCATGATTCTTGTATTCATAAGCGATACGGACTACAAACCTTAAATTCGAGTGTACCATTTTCTTCAGAGCTTTCTTATCCCCTCTACGGATGCACTTGGCTAAGGCTACTTCCTCTTCCGGCTTCAAAACCGGGATAGAAGCGATCTCATCAAAGTAAGACTCTAATGATGGATCTTTAGCTTTGCTAAGTTGTGAATTTGACTCTTCCATTGTTTACCTCATTCATTTATTTTACATTTTTACTAAATGAGATAATATCTTGTAATAATAAAACCTGTCAATATGCCCGTAGCTGAATCGAACTGAACTCATCCGTATTGATTAAATACCTTTACCAGGCACTATTGCATATTATCGGTAAGCTTGAACTCAATATAAAAGTACTGGTCAGAATCCAACCATTTATTTTCACACCAGGTTTTAAAATTGGCAGCAGTAAATAGCGTCTGAATTTTATATTGATATAAATTTGGATATTCACTATTTTGAAATACAAAATTTGCTGGTGAATTAAACTCTGTTCATGAAGATTTTATATTATAATTCAAAAGGTCAACTCTGTTTAGAAAAAATTCCATTAGCCGCGTTATGTAAAAAGATCGCCACTCCTTTCTATATATATAGTCAGTCTGAAATTCAAAGAAATTGCCAGGAAATTTATCGACTGGCCAGTGGCTATGATTTCTTGCCCTGTTATGCTTTGAAAGCAAATTATAATCCACAGTTGCTCAAACTCCTCCGTACTCTCAATTTCGGTGCAGATGTGGTATCAGGAGGGGAGTTATACTTTGCTAAAAAGTGTGGTTTTCCGGCAAGCAGGATAATTT
>CAYSHN010000327.1:0-4703 GCA_964430815.1 uncultured Calditrichota bacterium
TAAGGTGTACCGCTTTACGGGAAATAGTACGGTCCCATCCCCACTTCTTTGTCGCCAGCTCGAAGAATAATAATAAACAGATTATAAATGACAGGGCTGCGCCGGTCCAAAACCAATCTGACGCAGGAATACTCAGAAAATTTTGTAGAATATTTTTCAAGTTACGACAAGATTAATCAATTTTTTGGGTACTACGATCACCTTATGAATCTTTTTCCCGGCCAATAATTCTGGCATACGACCGCTGGTAGTGGCGATCTCCCTGCCCTGCTCTTCAGTTAAATCAATTGCTGCCGAGACCCGTTCTCTGATTTTACCATTTATCTGGATCACCCAGGTTATTCCCTCTTTATGCAAGGCAGCGGGATCATAGACAGGCCAGGATTGGTTGAAAATCGAGGGCTTCTCACCGCACATTTCCCATAATTCTTCACTTAAATGCGGTGCAAATGGTGCCAGCAGCAATAATAAATTTTTAATGGCCATTTTTATCAAAGCGGTGTTTTGCTGTGCTGCTTGCACATTTTGCAGATAATGATACAAAGCGTTGACCAATTCCATGATCCGGCTGAGTGCAGTATTGAAATGAAATCGTTCAATATCCGCTGTAGCCCCTTTAATCGAATGATGCATTACCGTATTCAGTTCTTTTTCAGGATCAAGAAATCTATCACTATTAGTATCATGCGTCAAAATTTGATGGTTTTCTTCAACCAAACGCCACAGCCGGTTAATAAACTTATCGATAGCAGCAATTCCTGAATCATCCCATGGCCCACCATCCTGGAAATCGAAACCGAACATGAGATAACAACGGAAGATATCACTGCCGTATTTATCCAGGTACTGCTCGGGATTGATGACATTACCCCGTGATTTTGACATACGCTGCCCATCTGGCCCCTTAATTACACCCTGGTGAATCAGATTGGTAAAGGGTTCATCAAATGTCAGTAAACCCATATCTTTTAAAGCTTTAATAAAAAACCTGGCGTAGAGTAGATGCATAGTAGCATGGTCAATACCACCAACATACTGATCAATAGGTAGCCATTTGTTCACCAATTGGTCGTCCCATGGTTTTGTCGTTAGTTTATTACTGGTATAGCGCAGAAAATACCAGGAAGAATCGACAAAAGTATCCATAGTTTCCACTTCCCGCTGGGCTGGTCGTGAACATTTTGGACATGTCGTTTTCACAAATTTTTCGACTGTGGCAAGGGGTGGAACTCCTTTTGGTTTAAAATCGACTTCATATGGCAATACTACCGGTAAATCGGTTTCAGGAACCGGTACTTCACCACATTTTTCGCAGAAAATCATGGGAATGGGGGCTCCCCAGTAGCGTTGGCGGCTGATTAACCAATCACGAAATTTATATTTTACTGTGCGCTGCCCTACCCCGTTCCGCTCCAGATCATCGCTGATCCGTTCTATACCCATGGTCGAGTGCAAACCATTATATTTTGCCGAATTGATCATAGTACCTTCACCGGTAAATGCCTCCGAAAGTGTTTCTTCAGCGGTATGTCCATCTTCCAGAATCACTTTCTCAATTGGCAGATCATATTTGCTGGCAAAATCAAAATCACGCTCATCATGAGCCGGCACGGCCATGATTGCACCCGTACCATAAGTCAACAAGACATAATCGGCAATCCAGACCGGTATCTGCCGATCATTTACCGGATTGATGGCATAGGCACCAGTGAAGACACCCGTCTTTTCTCTGACCAGCGAAGTACGGTCAATCTCACTTATTCTTGAGGTCGCCTTAATATATTTGGCGACATGTTGTTTTTGTTTTGCGGTGGTAATTTTTTCGACCAACGGATGTTCAGGAGCCAATACTAGATAAGTAGCACCAAAAAGAGTGTCTGGACGGGTGGTAAATACTGTTACCTTTTTTTGATCGGTAGACTCAATTTGGAAATTGATTTCGACACCGTGACTTTTACCTATCCAATTTTTTTGCATTAGTTTTGTTTTTTCCGGCCAGTTGATCCGTTCTAATCCTTCCAGTAACTGATCAGCATAGGCGGTTATTCTTAGGAACCATTGTGTTAAAAACTTCTTTTCGACCAGACTAGAACACCGTTCACAACGAGTCTCAATCACCTGTTCATTCGCCAAAACCGTCTGGCAACTCGGACACCAATTCACAGCCGCTTCAGCACGAAAGGCTAAACCATGTTTATAGAATTGCAGAAAAAGCCATTGAGTCCACTTATAATATTCCGGGTCACTGGTATCCACCTCATAGACCCAATCATACATGGCACCAATTTCTTTTAATTGATTACGTATAAAAGATACATTAGCCCTGGTGGTTATTTGAGGATGAACACCCGATTTTACAGCATAATTTTCTGCCGGTAATCCAAAGGCATCAAAACCCATCGGTTGAAAAACATCAAAACCATTCATTTTTTTAAATCTGGCCCAGGAGTCCACCGGTGCATAATTAAACCAATGACCAAGATGTAATTTATCGGAGGAAGGATATGGAAACATGACCAGACAATACAATTTATTGCTTACCTGGCTGAGATCCAGATGATAAAGCTTATTATCTTCCCAGTATTTTCTCCATTTTTTCTGAATTTGTGCAAAAGGTATGGTCATATCTATTTTACTCTCCCATCCACAAAATATAGTCGGGGCGAGAGGATTTGAACCTCCGACCTTACGGTCCCGAACCGCACGCGCTACCAGACTGCGCTACGCCCCGTAAAAGCCTGACATAAATTTTAGAATTTAAGGAATCAAAATCTATAAATCAATAAAGGGCTGAATCCATTACCCTGTGCATAATGACTGAAATTACATAATAGGTAGTAGTAGAATATATTAATTAAAGATCCCTGACTTCCTGCCATATCACTTAGCTGAGTTTTGCCCTTTACTATTATATTTCAGGTGCGAACGGATAAAATATACCAGGGCTGCTACCAGTAAGATCAGCATGACTATATCAATCGGTTTACTATACCGCTGAATCAGATCCCAATGGTTTCGTAAATGATAACCCAGCCAGGTAAGAAACATATTCCACAGAGCGGCACCAATAGTTGTATATATTGTAAAAGATAACCATTTCATTCTACCAATACCAGCTGGAATGGAGATCAGATGTCTGATAACCGGAATGAACCGGGCTACAAAAATTGTCCATGATCCATATTTATTAAAAAAACGTTCTGTCACCGCCAGATCATGCTGATTAAGCAAAAGATATCTTCCAAATTTATTTATCAACGGACGTCCGCCATAAAAACCCATCAAATATGATAACCAGGATCCTACAATGCTGCCAACGGTACTGGCCAGTGTCACTCCCCAAAACGTAAATCTACCACTGGCAACTAAAAATCCAGCAAACGGTAATATGGCTTCGCTGGGAACAGGAGCTACCATACTTTCCAGCATCATCAAAAAAGCCACGCTGGTATATCCGGCACTATCAATAAAACTAACAATTTGTTCGATCAGTATTTCCGTAATTCCCATTATCTGTTTTCCTTTACCCGTTAAACTATCTTGTCGACTTACTCATTTAAATTATATATTCAGGCTGGATTTAATCTACGGTTTATCTTTAGCCGATTCAACCGCAACCGGTTAAGCCATCCTGCCAAGCATTATTCAGTCAGTTTTCTGCTGCTTCAATTCAACAAAAGTAAATTTTTCCCTGGTCAGCGGCTCAAGTATTCCTCCTGCCTGGAGATAAAGGGTCAACGTTTTCTGCTGTCCAATTCCGATAGGAATGAGCAATCTACCCTGTTCCTTTAATTGTGCTATAATATGTTCCGGGATGGCGCTGGCACCTGCGGTAAAAATAACTGCATCAAATGGGGCCATGGCTGGCCAGCCCAAGTTACCATCACCGGTTTTTATGGCACAGTAATATTTTTGCTGGTGTAAAATTTTCTCGGCTCGCCTGGCCAGGGTACGATTGATTTCAATTGTAAACAATTGGACTCCTAATTCACACAGAACCGCACTCTGATAACCTGAACCGGTACCAATCTCCAGAACTTTCATACCACTACTTACTGCCAGTAGTTCGGTCATTTTAGCGACCGTATACGGATGGGATATCGTTTGCCCAAAACCAATCGGTAAAGCCTGTTCATCGTAGGCCTGGTGGATAAAGGCAGCAGGTACAAATTTTTCTCTGGGTACGGTGTCAAGTGCCCGTAGTACCTCAAGATCTTTAATGCCTTGAGCTTGTAAGCGCTCAATCATTTTTGCCTTTTGTTTTGAAAATTGCATCCTAATCGCCGTCCGATTTCTTTAATTATCAAAAATATAAATCGAAAGGTATCCTGCAAATGGTGAATATGCGAGTCCTCTAAATTATAAATTGTTGGAATGGGTACCTGATCGATTCTGATTTTTCTGGCAGCCACCTGCAGTAACATTTCACTTTCTAATTGAAAACCATTTTCAGAGAGTGATATTTCCCTCAGTACATCTTTAGCCACCAGCCGGAATCCGCATTGACTATCCAAGATTTTTTGTCCACTCAGTATCGAAATCACCCCTGAAGTTATAGAATTCGATAATCGACGCGACAGTGGCATGGTGGATGAGGAACGTTGTCTGACACCAATTATGAATCGGCTTTGCAGTTTTTCAGCTGCTCGAAGTAAGACCGGGATTGAGGTTACCGGATGTTGCAAATCTGCATCCAGGCATAC
>CAYSHN010000328.1:0-4695 GCA_964430815.1 uncultured Calditrichota bacterium
CTCAGGGCAACCCATTCTTTTAAAGAACCAGGCTGGTGATAATTTTCCGAAATTTCCTGCAAGGCAAAATCATCACCCAGGACTTCGCGGATGACAAAAACTTTTTCAAAATCCGCTAACCATAAACTGATTGATTCGCTATAAGTTTTTAAGGGATTGTCGACAGTGGCTAGCTTTTGTGGTAGATTGAGATATAGATCAATATCCTGACGGTAGACGTAATAACTTTTTACGGCGTAATAACTATTGAACAACTCTTTCCCCAGATCTATAAAAAGTGTGTCGGCCTTGCTCTGCTGGCCCCATTTTTGATATGTTTTAGCCAGCCAGTACCGTCCGCGATGTTGCTGGAAAATAGATTCCCGGTTCGCGGCTATTTCCTTGAAGGCAGAAATTGCCAGGTCAAATCTATTGTGACGATAATGCATTAATCCTATTCTGAATCTCGCATCCCAGGCAAAATCACTTCTGGGCCATTCTCTGGTCAAGTCCCCATATAATTTATGAGCCATTTCTAATTTGCCTAAATCCTCATATATCCAGCTGGCTTTCCAGATTGATTCTGCAGCGATACGCCGACGTGGAAAAAGTTTAGCATATTCTACGTATTTTTCAGCAGCATTTTCTTTTTTCCCCAGGTTTAAGTAGCATCGCGCCAGCATCAGTTCCACTTTAGGTTCCAGGGCTTTATTCCGCAAACCATCCAGCAGATTTTTATAACCATATAATGCTGTCTGATATTGGCCACGTTCAAAATATATCTGGATCAGGTAAAAACGCGCTTTTTCTTTGAGTCGCGAATCAGGGGTTTGTACGATAAACCGTTCTAATTTTTTTGTCAGTACCGTGTACTGGTGATTATCTAGATATACATCAGCGATAGTAAAAAATAATTTATCGGACAGTCTTTCGGAATTTTCAAAACTCAAGGCGATATCCAGGGCTTCCGGTGATTCCGGATAGAGTTTCATGATCTGATACATACGTTCCTGCGCATCCTCCTCTTCATCTGAATATAATTTTGACTGGGCAATGCGGGTCTGGAAAAATGGTAAATAGCTCTCGTAGCTTTTCCTGTTCAGCAACATTGAATAATGTTTAATGGCTGGAGTGTATTGCTTATGCAGGAATTCAAAATCAGCAAGATGAAAAAGAATAGAATCAGCCAGAAAATGAGTAGAATAACGGTTAATAAAATCATAACTGATTTTCTGGACCTGCGCAGATTTTTCCTGTTTCACAGCGATGATAAATAAAAAGTAATCGACATATTCAGTCAATACCTGGCTCTTACGCTGTAATTGCTGGAAAATCAGTAATGCTGAATCTAGTTCATTGTTGCGCAAGAAACAAACTGCCATTTTAAAATTTAATTCAAAGTTTTGTCTCAGGAAATGATCCTTTTCCTGTATTTGCTGATAATGCCTTAATGCTTCACTATAATGATGGTTACTATAAAGACTGTCAGCTAGCTGCAATACGTCATTTGCCGGCAGCGAAGAATAGACCGAAAACCATAATAACAGGCCAATACTTGTACTATATTTTGCCAAGCGCTTCATATTCATATATTCGGAGTCTTTCGTTAGTACTTGAAACTCATCGTATGACGGCTATTTTACCGGTCTTAAGTAAATTACTACCGCGGATTACAAACAGATAAACACCGGTAGCGACAGATTCGCCCCTGCTATTCTTTAAATTCCATTGCATAACAGTCTGTTTGGGATTTTCACCATGGAATACCATTTTCCCAGAAATATTAAAGATCGAAAGTTCAGCCTGCGGTGGCAGATTTCTGAACTCGATCCATCGTTGCCCTGCTGCAACATTTACGGGATTCGGGCCATAATATATTTGATCGGACTGCGATGAATTGGACAAAACCGAAAAAGTAGTATCTCCAATTTCAGCATTGGTGAGGATCAGCATCAGGGTATCGGCTGGCGAAGCCGGATCTGTATAAACAGAATTTATTGGATTGAATCCAGAATTTTGCTGGCCGCGGATGGTCTGAAATCCAGCCTGCGGCAAACCCTTTGTCTCGATATCAAAGATAATTACCTGATTACTTAATCCATAAAACAAAATATAACGATTAGCCAGCGCACCGACCGGAATATTTTGAGAAAAGTTCTGGTCATAAAAAATATAGTCACCCGATTTTATTATCACTTCGGGGAAGTTTACTGCCTCAGAAAAATATTGGCCGGTCTTTGACCTGCTACCTGTAAAGTACAACCACAAGGCATACTGATTAAGAGAGCTCAACCAGGAACTATTGTAGGGTGCTAAAGCAACAATACCGGTAATAGCCGTAAGACTATTCTCCACTTTGATACGCTCCCAGATCTGGGTAATAATCTGGGCCTTGAATTGCTCAGTTAACATTTTCAAGTACAAACAATTGGCATAAGGATATACGGTATAGGAATTATAATAAGTAAAACTGGTATTGGAAACAGAGCCAAAAAAAGAATCCAGATATTGATAGTAATCATTTATATCGGGATACATCATATCTTCCATCCAGGTGGAAGTCATTTCATAAAAGTAAAAATCTTCCGGTCGTACATTATATCCGAATTGGATGGCATGGTTGAATTCGTGCGCAGCGGTTACTTTCAAACCTGCCAGACTATCGGTAGGAAAACCCAGAAAATCATTTTCAACTTCCATATAACTGGTATAATTCTCACCGGGCAAAGCCGGGATATCGATGCCACTGTAATAAGTTAGACCGTAATATGGCATATCAGAAAAATAAATATGATAAGTCCGGACTGGATTACCATCATCACCAGGGGGTGCCTGAAATCCGAGTGTGTCGATTTCAAATTGCCAGACCTGATCAAATATAACCAGCGCTGAGTCGATATAATCCGGTACTCCGTTTGTACTAATATCTTCCGGCGGTACAGCATTGACACCACTTTCATCCCAATGCAAAGTAAACTTGCCCGAAGGCGATATCAGTGTCCTTTGACGTATCGGTTGCATGCTGGCCCGTTGAAGATATATCTGCTGTTCTTGCCCGCTTAATTGATTCCAGATCTGGCAAGTCAGCAAAACATAGCGCGTGCCACTTTTTGTTTGCTGAGTGGCCAGAGCTGGATCAGCCGGATTGTGTATAAAAGTCTGAACCACTTGCCGGGTATCGGCAGCGGTCAGGGTCATGGTCAGCAATGTTAGAAATAATATCAGTGTGATTAACTTCATATTCATTTCTTTTTAAAAATCAAGCGGATAGGCACACCAGTAAAACCGAACTTTTCACGCAGTTTATTCTCAATAAATCTCTGATAATGTTCGGCGACCAAATCAGGATGATTACAGTACAAAGTAAACAGGGGTGGTGCTGTCTTTAATTGCGAGATATAATTTATCTTGATCTCTTTACCCTGTGTTGCTGGTGGTGTGGTCTTAGTAATAATTGACAACAGATACTCATTCAACTCTGCAGTTGGAATTCTTTTTTGTCGTTCCCAGTAAACCTGGGTGATCAGATCCAGACATTTATACAGGCGTTGTTTTTTTAAAACCGAAATAAAGATAAAAGGTATATAACGCATGTCTCCCAGCTTTTCTTTTAAATCTTTACTATAGCGGGCGATGGTATGCTGATCTTTCTCGACCAGATCCCACTTATTAAAGGCGCAGACGATTCCTTTTTTTTCCTGTTCAGCCCGTACCAGAACTTGTATATCCTGTTTGGAAAATTCCTCTTCGGCACTGATCATATACAGAACCACATCACAGCGGTGTATACTAAGATAACTACGTAGATTGCTGTAGAAAATGATATTTTCCATGATCTTTCTACGCTTTTTCAATCCAGCGGTATCGATCATAATATAGGATTGTTCTTTATAAGTGAATCTGGTATCAATGGAATCGCGTGTCGTCCCGGGAATCTCGGTTACTATCTGTCGCTGTTGATTCAAGAGGGCATTGACCAACGAAGATTTTCCAACATTCTCTTTGCCGATTACAGCGATACGAATGGCATCCGTATCTTTATTGGTGGCTTCATACACAGAAAACCGGGAGGTCAGTGCATCCAGCATATCACCGGTCTGTTTTCCGATCATGGCTGAGACCGGCCAGGGCTGTCCTAAGCCCAACTTATAAAACTGCCCTATCTCCGGTATATCCCGTTCATCATCGACTTTATTGACCAGCAGCATTACCAATCGCTGACTGATTTTCAGTTTTTGAGCTAGTTCCATATCGATATCGGTGATACCGGTACGGGCATCTACCACGAACAGAATGATATCCGATTCATCAATGGCAATATCCACCTGTTCCCGAACCGCCAGATCAATCTGGCTTTTCGATTTTGGTAGATACCCTCCTGTATCCACCAGAATAAACGGTCTACCATTCCACTCGGTAACAGCATAATTACGATCACGGGTTACACCTGGTTCATAATCTACAATGGCCTGACGCCGTCCAAGCAGGCGATTGAATAAGGTCGATTTGCCGACATTTGGTCGACCGACAATTGATACTACCGGTTCCTTCATTATTTTTCAGTTAACCTCTTAAGCACATTGAATATTTCCGATAGTGGCTCCTGAAATACATGACAGCGTTGGCCCAAACTATTTTCCAGTTGCGCCAGGGTCCAGTTATCCAGGAAGAATCCATCATGATTAAGCACCCGGGGTGGCAGTAACACAATATCGC
>CAYSHN010000329.1:0-4684 GCA_964430815.1 uncultured Calditrichota bacterium
GCCAGGCTCATTGAAAAGAATTTCGGTAATGTTTCAGAAATCGGGCTTGAGGTTGGTTTTAATTCTCCATCCTACTTTGCGGAATGTTTTAAGAAACAATTTGGTGTAACCCCTTCCCATTATCATGGCAAATCTTAAAACACATGAGCTATCATCTACCTTTTTTAGCCTGCCGTACTCAAAATTGATAGTATTTTACCCATATCTGGTAGATTTCATCCCTGCTGCGTCTTATCATATCTTCGTAAACAATTAGTTTTAATTCCTGGTTTTTTACATATCCGGCATGATGATGAAAGGGCATGAGGTTGAACAATAACTCAGGAATAAACGATGTAACTCCGCTGGTGTTCTACCTGGGTCAGAATTATCCGAATCCATTTAAAGATAAAACAGTAATAAAATACTGTATTGCTTATAAAACCAGGGTGCAAATAAAGGTTTACAACTCGGAAGGTGAGGAGATAGAAAAACTTGTGGATGAGGAAAAAAAAGCCGGTACGCATGAAGTCGAGTTCGATGTTTCACATATTTATCCCCGTCTATCTTCTGGAAAGGATGCCGGCAGTGGGAAATTAGCAGCAGGAACTTATTATTATCGTTTACAAGCCGGAACGTATTCAAGTGAAAAAAGGATGATTCTAACAAAATAGTATTATTTACAGTAAGAAAATTGAAGTTTCTACACATGCGTCTATCTAAAGATACGGCTAGTGTTCCAAGCGATTCAAACGAGGTATTTATGTTCGTTTCATTTCTTTTCATGATAAATTATTCACTCTTATATCAGTCTTTTCTATACGGTATTAGTATTACTCTAATTTTACCTTCTAACATTCAGTATTCCACTGGTATCCATCCATTTCTTGTATTTGAAACATATTTCTTTCAACGATTGAGGGAAGGATTTAAAATGAAGTTCCTTGCTTCAGTTGTTTTATTTCTGACTTGTTTAAAATGAAGGGAGATTAAAATGAAAGGTGCAATCGTATTACTATTTCTGGTAATTCTATTACCGTCTTTATCTTATGCTCAAGATTTTTGGGAACAAACTAATGGGCCATACGGTGGAGCTGTTAACTCACTTGCAATCAATTCAACTGGGCATATTTTTGCTGGGACAAGTGATAGTGGAGTTTACCGTTCAACCGATAATGGGGATAATTGGACACCAACTGGTCTGACAAATGGTGTAGTTTGGTCACTTGCCATCAATTCAAGTGGGCATATTTTTGCTGGGACAGATAGTGGAGTTTACCGTTCAACCAATAACGGGGATAATTGGGCACAAATCAATACTGGTCTAACTTGTACTTTGGTTCACTCACTTGCCATCAATTCCAGTGGGCATATTTTTGCTGGGACAGCGTGGAATGGAGTTTGGGATGGAGTTTACCGTTCAACCGATAACGGGGATAATTGGACACTAACTGGTCTGACTGATATTAATGTTTTTTGTCTCGCCATCAATTCAAGTGGGTACATTTTCGCTGGTACTATTGGAGTTTACCGTTCAACCGATAACGGGGATAATTGGACACCAACTGGTCTGACAAATGGTGTAGTTTGGTCACTTGCCATCAATTCAAGTGGGCATATTTTTGCCGCAATATTTCCGGTACAAGGGACTGGGCCTGCTTATCCTTTAATTCAGCGTTCAACCAATAACGGGGATAATTGGACATTTAGTTTTGAATATGGGGATGGTATTCCTATTACTGATATTGCTATAAATTATAATCAGGATGTTTTTGCCGGGACAGATAGTGGAGTTTTCCGTTCAACCGATAATGGGGATAACTGGACACCAATCAATACTGGTCTAACGAATACTTCTGTTATTTGTCTTGCTTTAAATTCAAATGGATATATTTTCGCTGGGACAGATAGTAATGGAGTATATCGGAGTACTCAATCAACTCCTATCAAAGAAATTAAAAAAGAAATCCCATCCTCATTTGAACTAAAACAAAACTACCCCAACCCCTTCAACCCAACAACGACTATCGAATTTGATATTCCGACATCTAGTTTTGTTTCACTTAAAGTATTCAATCTTATCGGTCAAGAAGTTGCGACCTTGGTAAATAATGAACTATCACAAGGAAATCATAAAGTAGAGTGGAAACCAGATAATCTATCCAGTGGACTCTACTTCTATAAATTGGAAACAAAAGGATATGTCGAAACGAAGAAACTTATACTGTTGAAATGAAATCCAATTTGATGAATTTTTACAATGGGTAATATAAAAATCACTGAAATCCTGTAGGTAGAATAAATTTAAATTGTACTAACCCATTAGAAAGGCAAATTATTAGCGGTAAACCAGCATTTTCCAGACGGCAATAGTTTTACTCTAATTTTTCCTTCGAGTATTCATAATAGCACCGGCATCTATTCATTTCTTGTACTTGAAACATATTTCCTAAAAGAATTGAGTAAGAATATGAAGTTAAAGTTCCTTACTACGGTTGGTTAAGCTATTTATAAAAGTTTTCCAAAAATAACCTTTCCATTTCATTAGGAGGATAAACCATGAAGAAAATTTTATTTGTACTTTGCTTGCTGGCGGCGTTTGTAGCCATCAGCATTAATCCTGTCTTTGCGCAGTCCGAACCCCAATTGATGGGCTTTGGAAAAGGAGGCGGATTTACTAAAGGAAAAGCGTATTCACCAGCTAATCGCTTGCCATCCGAATACAAAAAAACGTCCCGACATCCATCACCTGGCGTCAGGATCATGGGGGTTCGCCTCCGTGTTCCGCAGGATTACGCCACCATTCAGGCCGCTATTGATGCCTGTGCTGATGGCGATACGGTGCTGGTATCCGAAGGGACATACCTGGAAAATGTTCGCTACAAAGGGAAAGCCATTGTGGTGGCCAGTCTGTACCTGGTTGACGGGGATACAACACATATCGACAAGACCATTATTGACGGCAGCGGTTCGACTTATCCGGACAGCGGGTCGGTGGTATACTTCATCGATGGTGAGGATACCACTTCTGTATTGTGCGGATTGACCATCCGTGGAGGGTATGGAACCAAGTACCATCAGATTATAAATGATAACGACTTTTTGCTTCGGACAGGGGGAGGGGTGTTTTGCGAAGCAGCTGGAGCTCGACTAACCAGGAACTATATCACACGTAACCGGGTAATTGGGCAACTTGCCGAAGGAGGGGGGATTGGTGCGTTTGGTACTACTTCGTTTGTTCCCAACCTGATCATGGAAGAAAACCGTATCATGAATAATTATGTGCAATGTGACACGGTGAGTTCTTGGTGGGGGAGTGGTGGAGGCGCAGATATTATTGGATTGACGTCACGGATTATTGGAAATGTATTTGAGAAGGACACGATAGTTGGAACAACAGGTGCTTGTGGCGGAGGAATGATTATTGTGCAATATGATTGGCTTGGTCATACTAGTCCACTACCTGAGGGGTATATTCAGGGTAATATCTTTCGTGCAAACATCCTTATTGGTGGTGGTGCAGAGGCTTCCGGTTTAATGCTGCAGTATACAGGTGGAGTTACCATTCTGGAAAACCTCTTTGAAAACAACGTGGCCTTAAGTTCATCTGGAAATGCTGCTGGAGGTGGCTTAGAAATACTTGACCAGAATATTACTGGTTACGGGCGGAAAATGGTTATGAAAAATCGGATTATAAAAAATCTGACTCAAAGCAATCAGTATAGTTTAGGTGGGGGTATTTTACTATATAGTACTTTGGCCACGATCAACGGGAATGAGGTAACATATAATGCGACAACAGGTGGTGCAGGAGTTGGGGGTGGAATGTGTTTATTCTATTCATCTTTCCGCCTGGAAAACAATATCGTTGCCAGGAACTATTCTTCCCTCTTTGGCGGTGGAGTGGATATTCCTCAGCTTCCTCAGCAGGGGACTGAACAATTGTTGGTTAACAACACCATTTTTGATAACAATGCACAGTCTTATGGTGGTGGGTTAAGGGTAGCGGATGGAGCAAATGTTGTCGCAGTCAACAACATTTTTTGGGCTGATACTACTATCACCGGAGGAGAGATTAATGTAACTGGTGGAGCAACAGCCGTTGTACAATTCTGTGATATTCAGGGCGGGTATTCCGGTATTGGCAATATCAATGTCGATCCCCTGTTTGCCGATACGCTGGGTCATCTAGGTGAGCAGAGTCCCTGCATAGGCCGCGGTGTATCAAAACTGGATGTTGATGGCAAGATTTACCAGGTTCCTTCTGCCGATTTTGATGGCAATCCCCGGCCTTCCGCAGCTGATGAATTTATAGATCTGGGTGCTTATGAAACCAACTATGCTGCCCAGCCATTTACCGTTCCATTATCTTTTTCTCTAAGCGACCATTTTATCCACCCTGCAACAGGCATACTCCATTTCACAGCAGACATTTTAAATAACCAGCAACCGAACATCCAGGTATTCAGCAAATTTTATGATAGTGACAGCAGTGTTCAGGATTCAGTGGAGATGTTTGATGACGGACAGCATGGCGATGGAAGTGCCGGGGATGGATTATATGGCGGATCTTATCAAACCAATCTGGAGGAAACGTTCACTACTTGTCTGGTGATACAGAATAATGATGAGCAAACCCGCACGGAATACGATTATAATGAAAAATTCACGACCATTGGTCCGCTTAAACTGGATCATTTCGCAA
>CAYSHN010000330.1:0-2075 GCA_964430815.1 uncultured Calditrichota bacterium
TTATCCAGATCTCCCCCTGCCTGACCACTGCGTAAGCGTCACCTAAATTTGCTCGACCTGCCCGCAGAGATTTGACTTCACTGCCTAGCAGAACCAGCCCTGCTTCCAAACTTTCCAGGATCTCATATTCATGCCTGGCTTTACGATTAGTTACTATGATTTTTTCTTCCATCTGCCCGAAATTAATAAATATTTTTGCATTATAATTAAATAATCAGGTTTGGTCAAGCCCTGGTTAGAATTTATTGATTTTCGAAATCATGCTGAGTATATTTAACATGCTTTGCGAAAGTGGCGGAACTGGTAGACGCGCTAGGTTCAGGGTCTAGTGGGCGTACGCCCATGGGGGTTCAAGTCCCCCCTTTCGCACAAATATAATAAACATTCCAAACCCGATCTATTATCCCATAAATATAAATAATAAATTTTACTGCTGGCTTTAACAATTTTATCAGGGGAAAGGTAACCGGGATATGAAAATCAGAATCGTTTTTACACTTCTAATCGTTTTGATGCTTTCTTACTCTGCTCGAGCCCAATCCAAATATTCTAATTTATCAAAAGCAGTAAAACTGGCCGTGAACGCCGCCAATCTGAAATATGGACAATGGAGTATGTACGCCTTTAATAGCAAAACCGGAGAAGTACTGGTCGATGTTAACAGCCAGCAGGGGATGGCACCTGCTTCTAATTTAAAATTGGTCACTTCAGCAGCAGCACTGGAATTACTGGGTGAAGGTTATACCTTCTACACCTATCTTAAATATGATGGCAACATTGATACGGCCGGACAGTTGCAGGGTAATCTGTATATTTGCGGTGAAGGGGATCCTTCACTGGGTTCACCGGAGATGGAGGGGGTTTTAGCACTGGATTCACTGATGGAAGATTGGGCCAGCCGGATCAGAACTCTGGGCATTAAGAATATTAACGGTAATATAATCGCTGATGACTCCTTCCTTGATTATATGCCCACCCCGGCCGGTTGGTTCTGGAATGATATAGGTAATTATTATGGTGCTGGAACTAGTGGTTTATGTATTAATGAAAACCTTTACAATCTATTCTTCAAACCTGGAGAAAAGGTTGGTGATCCGGCAACTATATTGCGCACGGAACCAGACATCCCGGATATCCAATTTATCAATCACATGAAAACCGGTGCAGTCGGTTCAGGTGATAACGGGTATATTTATCACGCTCCCTGGCAGTGGTTACAACAATTGGAAGGAACCATTCCGGCCGGAGTCAATGACTTTTCAATAAAAGGTTCTTTGCCGGATCCAGCCAAGTTTGCAGCCCAGTATTTAAAGAATAAACTGATCGCCAGTGGTATTATGGTTAGCGGTGAGGCCTTAACCATCCGTGAAGCACCGGATAGCAATAAAGAGCGAATTACTTTTTATATTATCTCTTCTCCTCCGTTAAAAAACATAATTTATCGGTTAAATAAAAAAAGTATAAATATTTATGCCGAACAGATTTTAAAAATAATGGGTAAACAGATAAACAACAAAACCGATCTGGAATCATCAGCACAGGTTGTAAAAGATTGGTTACAAAAGAATAGCATCTCAACCGAAGGTCTGTTTTTACATGATGGATCCGGCTTGTCCTGGTTAAACCGTATAACTACACTTAGTTTTGTACAACTGCTGGATGTCCTGACTAAAAAACCATATTTCTCCACTTTTTACAATTCTTTACCAATCGCCGGTGATACAGCCGATATTGGAACTTTGAAAAATTTTTGCCGTGGGACTAAAGCAGCAAAAAATCTGCGCGCTAAAACCGGCGTCCTGGAACGTGTTCGTACACACACAGGATATGTCCATACCCGCGGAGGGGATTTAGTTTGTTTTTCTATGATGGCCAATGATTTCAGCGGATCAGGTCGGGTGATCGAATTATTGCATGAGAAAATTATGATTCAGCTGGCTGAACTACCATAGATTTTACGAGACCTGTGTATTTCTTAAGTATTTCGGAAACAATTATAGTGATCGATATTTATATTTGCTTGTGAAAGAACCCTGATATAATTCCACCTTAGAAAAGAGCCTGCCTACCGCCAG
>CAYSHN010000330.1:2175-4681 GCA_964430815.1 uncultured Calditrichota bacterium
GTCTCCGATCTGTCTGCGCCAGGTCTCCGATCTGTCTGCGCCAGGTCTCCGATCTGTCTGCGCCAGGTCTCCGATCTTTATTAAGGGGGAAAATGTTCCTTTAACTGGCATAAGGATTAAAAGCCAATGAATAAAAAAGAGGTGGCCAACATACTGGAGAGTATCGGAACAATCTTGGATTTAAAGGGTGAGAATCCCTTCAAATCCAGAGCCTATTACAACGCCGCACGGATTATCGAAACCCTAAACGAAGATATCAGCATGCTGGTGGAAAGGGGTACCCTGGCTGAATTGAAAGGTATTGGCAGTGCTCTGTCCGAGAAAATAACAATCCTGGTTAAAACCGGACAACTGCCTTATTACGAAACTTTAAAAACGAGTGTACCGGCAGGATTGTTTGATCTGCTTTCTATACCAGGTTTAGGTGCTAAAAAAGTTAAAGCCATCTATGAAAAATTAAATATAACCACTATCGGTGAACTGGAGTACGCCTGCCGCGAGAACCGTTTACGCGAACTCGACGGTTTTGGTCAAAAAAGCCAGGATAAAATATTACAAGGAATCGAACTGCATAAGCAGTACCGGGAAAGATTTCTCTTCCCCGTTGCCGCAGGCGCGGCACACTCATTGCTGGCCTACCTGCAACAGAACAAGCATTTTAAACGATTGGAGGTAGCCGGTAGTCTACGTCGCAAAAAAGAAACTATAAAAGATATCGATATTGTGGCCAGTAGCCTGCCAAAAAATAGCCAAGCTTTGATGGATTATTTTCTTCAATTTGAAAACAAAGCCCAGATTATAAATCAGGGAAACACTAAATCCACTATTATCTTAAAATCCGGTATCCAGGCTGATTTGCGATTGGTTACGGATGATGAATTTCCATTCCTGTTGCATCATTCGACCGGCAGTAAAGAGCATAATACGGCCATGCGCTCACTGGCTAAAATGAAAAATCTTAAAATGAATGAATATGGTCTTTTCCGCGGGACCAAAAAAATATCCTGCCAGAGCGAGGAAGAGATCTTCCAGATCCTGGGTTTGCAATTTATACCTCCTGAATTGCGTGAAGATCTGGGTGAAATCGAAGCGGCACAGCAGAATGCGTTACCAAAACTCTACGATGGCAATCCTTTTTACGGTATTTTTCATATTCATAGCAATTACAGCGATGGTTCCAACTCCTTAGCCGAAATAGCAGCGCATTGCCAGAAAAAGGGCTGGCAGTATGTAGGAATCTGTGACCACAGTAAATCCGCTTTTTATGCCCATGGACTAGATGAACAGCGCGTGAATCAACAACATCGGGAAATTGATGACTTGAATAGCAAAAATAAGCATTTTCGGATTTTAAAAGGGATCGAAGTGGATATTCTGGTGGATGGAAAGTTGGATTTTAAGGATGATATTCTGAGCACTTTTGATTTTGTGATTGCCTCGGTGCACAGTAATTTTAATTTGGATATGGAAAGTATGACCCAGCGTATTTGTAAGGCTCTGCACAATCCATACGTGACCATGCTGGGACATCCTACCGGTAGATTATTATTGGGCCGGGAAGCATACGCTGTCAATATGGAACAAGTGCTCAAAGCAGCGTCTCAATACCGGAAAATCATAGAGATAAATTGCAATCCTTTCAGGCTGGATCTGGACTGGCGTCATGGCAAACTGGCTAAATCACTGTCGGTTAAAACCGCACTGAATCCCGATGCCCATGCCCTGGAGGGCATAGACGATTATGTTTATGGTATTGGTATCGCACGCAAAAGCTGGTTTGAAACCGGAGATATATTGAACAGTTACAATCTATCTCAAGTACAAACAATTTTTAAAAAAATACACACTCCCTGATAATTTTATAAATTCTACTTGCCCTCATTATTTATATAAATTATATTCTAATCAATAATATGACTATTAGTCATATATTATACATTGGTGCAAATTCACTGATAGGTCTTATGGGTACTATAGAACGCCGGGAAAGAGAAAAAGAACAAAGACGTAATGATATCATCGACGCTGCTGAAAAAGTATTCTTTTCCAAAGGATTGGACACCTCAACTATGGATGATGTAGCTCAGGCTGCCGAACTAAGCAAAGGAACCCTATACCTGTATTTTAAAAATAAAGAAGAATTATACCTGGCCATTCACCTGCGGGGTAATAAAATATTAAAATCCATGTTTGAACAGGCTGTGGCGGTTAATCAGAGCGGAATTGAAAAGGTACGATCCATCGGCCTGGCTTATTACGATTTCTTTGATAATTACCCGGATTATTTTCATGCCCTGATTTATTATGAATCACACCACATTCTGACCGATGATGAAGACTCGGTGGCCGCAGCCTGCCTGCGTGAGGGAAAAGCAACCCTAGAAATTCTGATTCAATCCATCATCATCGGGATTAATGACGGTTCCATCCGTAAAAATATCGATCCCCTGAAAACAGCCATAAGTTTATGGGGGGAATCGACCGGTATGATTCAGATAGTAGCCAT
>CAYSHN010000331.1:0-4659 GCA_964430815.1 uncultured Calditrichota bacterium
TTTCACCCAGTGGTTGACGTCGTCGCGGTTGAAAAATCTGCTCAATAATTATTCGGGCTATTTTAGCGTAGGAGCCGGCGCTAAAATATTCCTCCGGTCGCAGGAAATTGATCAAATGATGCGGGACAGAATCCAGGATAGCCTTGGCAGGTTTAGCCGTACCGATATCCAACAAGCGATATACCTGTCGGGCATCAGCAGAGACAATCTCCACCGGCAAACGCCGGGCAATATCTATCGATAAGTCGGTTTTACCAATGGCTGTTGGACCAACCAGAAATAGTGCTACTTTCATTTCAAACTATCCGTTTAAATTTTCGATCAAACTCATCCAGATCCATAGTTATGATCACTGGACGACCATGCGGACAAAAATATGGTTCCTGACAGGCAAATAATTGATCAACCATGGCATGCATCTCTGGCTGGGATAGAGATTCACCGGATTTGATAGCATTTTTACAGGCGAAACCCGCTGCTAATTTTTCCATTGGATCGATTGATTTACCCGGATTCTCCTTATAATAATCGATAATATCAAGCACAATTTGCGCTTCACGTCCTATTTTCACATCGAGAGGGATAGCATCAATGACAATGCTGCGGCCACTGAAAATTCTGATACTGAATCCGATTTTTTCCAACAATGGTAAAAAATTTTCTAAAACTAAAAAATCATCCACGGCCAGGGTCAGGGTCTGGGGAAAAAGCAGTTGCTGCCCTACTGATTGTTCATTGCCGTGTAAAACTCTGAGCATTTTTTCGAATAGAATACGCTCATGGGCTACATGTTGATCGATGATCACAATACCGCTTTTTATTTCCGAAATAACATAACGATTATGGATCTGCCAAAATGCAACGTCCACACGGGTCACTCCCAAGGCTAAATCCTGGGTCGGAGAAGTTTTTGGGTCAGGTACCGCCGAAGGATTTTCTCTGGGTTTAAAATAGACCAGGCTCAATTGCTGTTCCAAATCACGGGAGAGATATTTACGGCGATTTTTAAATTCCTGGGCAATATCGATATGTTCCACCACCTGATCGGTAGCGGATCCTGCTGCTGTTCCGCTTTCAATCCTGGGAATTATTTTTTCGTCAGTAAATACTTTGCGGATTGAAGATAATAAAAAAAAGTAAATACTACGGTCATTGGCGAAACGGACTTCCATTTTAGTCGGGTGGACATTGACATCCACCAATCGAGGATCCATTTCCAGGAAAAAAACATAAGTAGGATAATCACCGGCAGCAATCAGATTTCCATAACTCTGGTAGATGGCATGATTTAATGATTTATCCTGGATCGGGCGGCCGTTTAAAAACAAAAACTGATTTCCGCGTGTTTTACGGACAACATCAGGCCTGGAGATAAAGCCGGATAATTCAATTCCACCCAGGGTCTCATGCACCAGCACCAGACTGCGGAACATTTCGGAACCAAGAAGATCGATCAGACGTTCTTCGATATTGCTGCTGGTCAATTTAAAAAGCAGGTTTTCCCCATTAAAAACCTCATATTCGATGTGCGGATAAGCTAGCATGAATCGTTTTAAAGTGGTCAATATCTGTTGCAGTTCGGTGCTGTCGGCCCGCAAGAAATTCCGCCGGGCTGGTGTGTTATAGAAAAGATTTCTGATGCTGATATTGGTACCTCTGGGCATAGATCGGCGGGATTTATCGGTTATCTTGCCGGCATCTAATTCCAGGAGGGTACCGGTTTGTTCTTCCTCGCTGCGGCTGCTGACACTGATGCGGGCCACTGAAGCAATGCTGGGCAGGGCTTCACCCCGGAAGCCTAATGTTTCTATTTTCTCCAGATCCTGATCTGTGGCAATTTTGCTGGTGGCATGCCGCTCAAAGGCCATTTCCAGGTCAGCCGCGGACATCCCGCTGCCATCATCAATCACCTGGATTAATTGTTTACCACTCTGCTGCAGAACAATAGTTATTTTTTGGGCCTCGGCATCGATGGCATTTTCAACAAGTTCTTTTACCACCGAAGCCGGACGTTCAACAACTTCACCGGCCGCAATTTTATTGGATAAACCCGCTGGTAATATTTTTATTTTGCCCTGAGTTGTGATAAATACTCCTTCCCTGCCAATTATCGTCAATCAATTTATTAAAAAAGGATTTAAAATGAAAATTATGGCTGAAAGTATATTGGGGAATAAAAAAAATCCCCTGGTTTCGATGCACCAGGGGATTTATTCATTTTTAGATCAGGAATATAGTCAATTGCTTACAGGAAAAGCCAGGCCACCAGGATAAACAGCGGGACCAGAACAATGACTGAATATTTGAACATGTAACCGAAGAAACTGGGCATGGCCACGCCCGCTTCTTCGGCAATTGATTTAACCATAAAATTGGGAGCATTACCTATATAAGTATTTGCACCCATAAAAACAGAACCCAGAGATACACCTTTAATCAAACTCTCAAATTCCGGGTGAGCGGCACTTATGGTTCCGGCCGCAAAAGCATCACGGATTACATTTTCAGTTAGACCCAATTTTCCCAGAGCCGTGTTAAAAAAGGTCAAATAAGTCGGTGCATTATCCAGGAAACTGGAAAGAGCACCGGACATAAAGAAAAAGTGCTTTGGTGTTTCGGCCGCGCGGATTAACACCGCCATGGCACCTTGTTCACCAGCCTGCAAAATGACCAATGCCGGAATAATGGTCATAAAAATACCAGCAAACAAGTAAGCAACTTCTTTAATCGGTGCCCAGGTAAACTCGTTCACCTTCCGGATCGATTTTGTAGTAACGATAAACGAAAGAATACCCATCAGAATTGTCCAACCATCGCGGATCAAACTCTGCACGGTACGGTGTACTCCCAGCAGAGTGACCTCTCCTAAATCAACCAGCCCGCTGAACAATACCGCGGCAACAATTCCCAGCAGAAATATAAAATTGTGTGCTCCTTCAATTTTAAGTGGTTCGCGTGTTTCAGCCGGTGTAACAGTGAGCACCTCTTTTTTATAGAGAATAGAATCCCAGATGTATAATATTATACTCAGGGCAACAACTAAAAATAGTAATTCCGGAAATAACTTAAGAGTCCAGAAAAAACTGACTCCGTGTAAAAATCCCAGGAACAGCGGTGGATCCCCAAGTGGTGTTAATACCCCTCCCATATTGGCCACCATAAAAATTAAAAATACCACCAGATGAGCTTTATACTTTCTTTCCGCATTAGCCCGCAACAAAGGACGAATAGTGATCATGGCTGCGCCGGTTGTTCCGACCCAGGAAGCCAGCATGGTGCCCACCAGGATTATCAATAAATTTACCGCTGGTGTCCCTTTTAAAGTACCTTTAACTAAAATTCCCCCAGCAATGGTGTACAATCCCCATAACAAAATAATAAAAGGTATATAGTCTACAATATAAATATGTAAGATTTCATGCCAGGCCTGACTTCCATATACGACTAAGAAAGGCACAGCGAAAATCAAAGCCCAGGCTGCCGAAACTTTAGCAAAATGATTATGCCAGAAGTGCGGGGTCAGTAAAGGCATCAGGGCTATGGATAAAAGGATGCCGACGAATGGGAAAATACTCCACAACGGTAATTGATTGCCCAGGGGCACACCCGGCTCAGGTTCTCCCCCGGCAAAGACAGTAGATGTGGTAGTAAACAAAAGAAAAACCAAGAGGTAAAATGGTATTCTGGGCAAGCGATTTTTCAGCAGACTTTGCATATTGTTCTCCAGTGCAATCGACTGTTACTTATGATCTATTCAGAAATAAAAATCTTTCCTTTTATTTCGACAAATTATCTAAAAAATCAAGTAATATTTTAGTATATCTTGCGATTGAATGCCTGATGGAAAGAAAAACAGAAAAGTGATAACAGTGGAATAGTAACGATCTAAAGTAATTGATATCTTTCGATGAAATCGGTTACCCAGTCTTTGATCTGATCACGGCTTTTACGGAAGATTTCCAATTTCTGATTGTCACTCCCTTTCGTCTGGCCAGGATCATCTAAACTTTTATGAATTTTTGTATGGCTGCCCTGGAAAATCGGGCATTTTTCTCTGGCCTCGTCCTGCAAAGTGATAATATAGTCGAACCGATCGTTATAAAATTCATTTACCGATCTGCTGTGATTTTGTGAAATATCTATACCGAGTTCTTTCATTACTTTAACGGCAAACGGATTAATATTTTTGGGTGCAATACCGGCACTATAAACCTCTACCCTGCTGAAGGTCAGATGTCTGAGGAAGGCTTCGGCTATCTGACTCATAATTGAATTTGAATTACAAATGATCAATATTCGTTTCATAAAATAATCCTATGCTGTTTTCCTGATTAAGCACAACAATATCATAATTCTGGATCACCGGCAATTGGCCAAGATGGATTCTGGTTTCATATAATATTGAAGTACATTATTAATTATCTAATTCAGATCCTTTGCTGTAATTTTATATAAGCGATAGCAAATTTAAGATTTTTTATTATTTTTATCAATTAGTCTTTTTTAATTGGATTAAATCGTGATTGGGATTAAAAAAAGAAATAAAGTACTTTTAAATTATCACTAACTATCTATCGAGTTTGAATTTTTCTCCCAAGTATAATTTTCTTGCTTCCGGATCATTAGCCAGATAAGAGGATGTTCCTTCTTTTAATATAG
>CAYSHN010000332.1:0-4655 GCA_964430815.1 uncultured Calditrichota bacterium
CTGTATAATTAATAATGGTATACGCACGGATTAAACGGATTGGGATAGTTTTGATTCAGATTATAACCGAAATTATATTGGTCTGGATCCTCAACGATCCAACTAGATCCACTATTTTCCGTTCTAACAATCAAGCCGTGGTCACCAACAGCCCAGCCATTGTCATTACTAAAATGGATGGCATTTAAAGGTGCAGTCAGGTTATTTAATTGAATTTGCCATTGCTCTCCACCATTTTGTGTCGCTAAAATAATTCCCCTGTTAGTAGTATCTGATCCAACTACCCAACCATGAAATGGATCTGAAAAATAAATGTCATTTATGAGATATTTAAAATTCTGATCACTCCAGGTCAATCCACCATTTAATGATTTTAGTAAAACAGAATGTAATTCTGTCCCATCATTATATTCTCCACTAATCCAACCAGTTTTGGGATCAGTAAACAGTACCTTTTTTAACGGCAGATCGGTTACATTTTCGACGGTAACCCAATGATCATATAAAGGAAGATATTTAAGGATCAAACCGGACTCACCAACCGCCCACCCTATATTCTCATTAAGAAAGTGTATAGAATTCAGTATATAGTTTTTATTGGGATCACTATTGGGATATTTTGAAGTTAATTTCCACTTTTCTCCCCCGTTATGAGTTTTGAATATGCTTGCACCATTGGTATTAGAATCATAATAAAAACCCACAGCCCAGCCTGTCATTTCATCTATAAAATACAAATCATTACCCTGGAAAAAAATTCCATTTGAATCAAAATCACTGATGATGTACTCTAACCATTTATTTCCACCATCCATTGTTTTTTGAATATTGTGTCCCGATAATAAATAACCAATCGTCCTATTGACAAAAAAGCAATGCAATATATCATTTACATTAAATTTAATATCCCAAGTTTTTCCTAAGTCTTCAGTGACTAAGAGATCACCTCGGGAAGAGTGGAGACCCATTCGCCAGCCACAGATAAATCCTTTATTCTTATCCAAAAAAACAACATCATTGAAGGGTAAGCCTAGAAATTGAATTTTCCAGTGGACACCACCATCAATGGTTCGATAAAAAAAAGCCTGGTCAGAAATCATAAATCCAATTTGTGATGAAACGAATAGAATATTCCCTCCGATAAGAGTCCTGGAATCGGAATTTGTTTGCTTTTTCCAGTTATCCCCACCATCGACACTTTTCAGTAGGTCCACACTTCCTGTACTATCAACCATTACGCAAAATATTGTATCTTCATTCAGGCAACACAATGAATTAATTCCGTATTGACTCCGCAGTTTTATTGACCAGCTTTCCCCGAAGTCGATGGTTTGACAAAGAACAATTTCACCCGAATTCATATTTCCTACAAAATATCCCGTTGAATCATTGCAGAAGTGTATTTGACTGATAGAGATAAAATTGGATAATGTTTTTTCCTGCCAGTTGATCCCACCATCATAAGTTTTCCAAATACCGGCTTCAGAATTCCCGGTTTTCATACCTGCTACAATACCTTGATCACCATTCACGAACCAAATTGATGAAAACCATATATCATTATTTCCCACCGAAATCTCATTCCAGGTCGAACCACCATCAGTAGTTCTAAGCAGCACCGTATCCGCCATCGCATAAACAATTGTCTCATCAATTACGTCAAGGCCTCTTATCCAATATCCCGGCAGATGATTCTGGTTTGTCCAGTTTTGACCTCCATCGGCAGTTTTAATGATCATCAGCCCACCGGTATAGGAATCATAAGTTATTGCCCAGCCGGTAGATTCATTTACGAAGTCCATCATGATTATATTCCATTCCCGGCTGGTAGGCAGGAACTCCCAGTTACCCCCTCCGTTTTCTGTTTTCATTAAAGAACCATATCCGGCAAGCCACCCTGTTCTGGAATTGATAAAATCTACAGCAGTAAATGATTCAGATTGATTTAGAATTTCCCATTGCGCACTGCAAACGGTCGACAGAATGAACGCTATTGAGAATGTCAAAATACAGCGATACAAGCGATACATCTGTTTCTCTTTCCAATGACTATAGGGACATGTCGCGACCTGTCCCTACATTTTTTATAATTCTATCAGTGACTTTGTTACTCTGTCCCTTTATCTTTTTCTTTATTATCAGATCTGTCCAATCCCTGCGAGGTTTATAGAACCTCGAAAGTGATTCTTTGCCTTTTTGCCATAGTGCCTAAATACCATATTTACCTTATTAATACCATCTTTCGCACCCGGATAAAATTTCCCGCTTCAATTTTATAGAAATAAATTCCAGATGCTAATTTTGATCCATTGAATTTTATTCGATGTACTCCAGCTAATTGTATTTCATTGACCGGCGTCTCCACCTTTTGCCCCAGTATATTATAAATATCAATTCTGACCCTTTCAGATTTTGCGAGACTATAGATGATCGTCGTCGATGGATTAAATGGATTGGGATAGTTTTGGTTCAGATTGTATCTGGTCGAAAGTAAATCCGGATATTCGGTAATCCAGCTGGAACCGCCATTTTCTGTTTTTAGTATCAAGCCCTGACCGCCCACCGCCCAGCCGTAACCATCTGCAAAATGGATTGCAGTCAAAGGTGCAGGCAGGTTAGAGATTTGAACCTGCCATTGAATACCACCGTCACGGGTTGCTAAAATGATTCCTTTGTTACCTTGATCCGACCCGACTATCCAGCCATGATCGGGATCAGAGAAATAGATATCATTTACAATATACCCAAAACTCTGGTCACTCCAGGTTAAACCACTATCTTCTGATTTTAATAAAAGTGGATGGTATTCTAGATCATAGTTATACCACCCCCCACCAATCCAGCCGGTGTTCTGATCAGTGAACCAGACCTTGTTTAATGGAAGATCGGTAGCAGTTTCAATAACAGTCCATTTATTAATTAAATAGTCGTATCTGCAGATCAAGCCGGATTCGCCAACTGCCCAGCCTGAATTCTCATTAAGAAAAAAGATAGAATTCAAAATACATGACTTGTTAGGATCTGCATCTGAATATTTGAGGACTGCATTCCAATTCTCGCCACCATTCACCGTCTTAAATATTGCCGCACCCCACGAATTGGAATCAGAATATGATCCGACACTCCACCCTGCCAGTTCATTCAGAAAATATATATCCCTGCTTTGAAAATAAAACCCTGTTGAATCATAGTTACTGTAGTTGTAGGCTGTCCATTTACCACCCCCATTTATTGTTTTATATAGCAGATCCCATGATGTTAAAAAACCGACCGATTCATTGATAAAAATACATCTATCAAATTCAGATCCATTCAAAATACTATTCCAGGATTCTCCCCCGTCGTTGGTTACGAACACATCCCCCCTGAAAAAGTGAAGCCCGGTTTTGGAGCCACAGCTAAAGCCCGTGGTTTTATTTAAAAAAACAACATCCTTAAATGGATAAGATAGCAGGCTGATCTTCCACTGCTCACCGCCATCCTCAGTCCGATATAGCAGGATTCTATCGGCCACGATCAGTCCAAACTGCGGAGAGAAAAATTTAACATCTAATCCTTGAATAGTTCCCCGGTCAGGATTTTGCTGTTGCTGCCAGTGATCACCACCGTCGACACTTTTCATTATATTATGACTCCAGGTGCTGTCGACCAATACGCAATAGATCACAGCTTCGGTCAAGCATTGTAAAGAACTTATACCATAGGAATTTTGCAGTATAACCGACCAGTGCTCGCCAAAATCATTTGTTTTACACAGGACACTTTGTCCTGAACCAGTATTGCCTATACAGTACCCTGTTGAATCATTACAGAACTGCAAATCAAAGATATGCAGGCTATCAGCTGAAAGTGTTTCCTGCCAGTGCTTACCCCCATCGAAGGTTTTCCATGTGACCGGTTCCCAATCGAATGTTTTATTTCCGGCAATTATTCCCTGTTCACTATTTACGAAACTTACTGTTGAGAACCACCTGTCTGTGATGTTGGTGGCGATGTCATTCCAGGTACTGCCACCGTCTGAGGACTTTAGTAAAACCGAATCCCCCAGCACAAAAACTGTCGTATCATCAATCACAAAAAGATTACGTATGGAATACCCCGGTAAGTTATTTTGCCGGATCCAGTTTTGACCTCCATCTGTGGTTTTGATAATTAGAATGCCGCCGTTATTGTAATCATAGCATATACCCCAGCCAGTTGATTCATTTATAAAATCAATCATAGATATGTCCAAAGTCTCATTGCCGGCGACAGACATCCAGTTAATTCCACCATCTTCTGTTTTCATTAAAGAACCTGACCCTGCTATCCAGCCTGTTTCGGAATTAACAAAATCAATGGCCGATAAAGGTCCGGACTGATTCAGGATTTCCCATTGGGCTGTACCAGTCACCAGCAGAATTGGTAATAACAATAATCCTAAAATACACCGCTGCATTAACAATCCTTTCTAAATGTGATAATAGTACCCGAGTACCTTAGTGCAATTTCTTTGTATCTTTGTGCCTCTGTGCCTATGTGCCTTTAAATACTGTAGAGTAGAACAATAGTGCAATAATGTACAGGCTTTGTGAGCCCCAATCGTTTCTCTCCTTTCGAACGAGTGTCTCGCTCAAGCAAGCCATCACCTTGTTAACCTATTGAACCCTCATCGA
>CAYSHN010000333.1:0-4642 GCA_964430815.1 uncultured Calditrichota bacterium
CCTAAGTGTTGCACTTCATTGTTGAACTCGGGTATACAATAATTGGATCATCCATATTGATAATGTTATTATCAAGCCGCGGCCTTGATAAGCCATCTCCTGTGTCTGATAGATCACTAGAATATATTTCTAATGTAACAGTGATAGATAATGATTCTTTTGAAAAAGATAGCGGAAAATGGGAAATGTTTGCATCTGGAGGTATCAAGGATGGAGTATTACTATTACTCGCAAAAGATTGGTATGCTAATACTTATAAACAGCAAATTACTGACGGACAAGGAATTATTATTGATTTATCATACACAAAAGAATCATATTTTGAAATATTATTCACCTATGGAGAATGGAGAAGCGATCAATATAAAAGATTTGGCGTGTATATCGATAAAAATTATGTAAAGCCAAATTGCCCTACAAATAATATTGGAAAAGAATATGTATCAGGTAACTTTCCTTTAAAACCATATACAACGTATTCGATAATGTTGGCTATATCACAAGGTGGTGAATTTATAGCCGTTATATGGGATCCTTCAGACCCCATAAAAGTCATAAAATATCATAGGGTAGTTGGAGACATTTGGTCTGGATATCAATGGACATTCAGTATTGGAGGGAGTAATGGCACAATAATATTCGACAATTTTAAAGCCATAAAATTTGATGAAATAATTAATGAATAACAATAAATTAGAAATACTATCAGGTCTTATTGAGTATCGCTTGTAAACTGGAACGCGATGCTCAATTGTTTTCGAGTAAGTAATTTAATAATTGCCTACCTTATGGCAGTGGATTCATAAAAGGAGCGGCCCAACAAGCGGCTGCGGCTGATATGGCCTTCGGGTTTGAGTCTTCGAAAGTGTGCGCTTCGATTGCAAATCGAGTAGAATGAGTCTATCATTTCACAGTCGATCCCCGGCCCACCCCGCCGGGGCGGGCAAACCGCTGAGCGCCAGAGCGTTGGGCAGGGTAAACTTCTTTAGGGACGGAAGAATATGCTTTCAGAGGATTATCTAGTTCGAAAGATTATGCAATTTGCTTCAGTGATCGCTAAAATTACTGGTTTAAAAATGGGTGGGCAATATCAAGTAGCCCTGGAAGCCATTGACCAATCACTAGAAGAATTATTGGGAATAAACGCAGTTGTAGCGAAATTGTTGGATGATGAGAGCCTATATAGAGCTCTTACAATAAATGAAGTGATAGATTTGGAACGGCTAAGTTTTATTGCGGAATTGTTCAAGGAAAAAGGGGATATTCTCAATTTACAAAAACAAAAACCGGAAAGTGATAATTGTTATCTTCGATCACTCCACTATTATTTAATGATGAGCAGTAATAAAGACCCTTCGCAACCATATGAACTTTCCCAGAAGATCAATGAATTAATCCTAAAGTTAGTGAATTATGGTCTACCGGAAAAAACGATGCTCGATTTATTTTGCTATTATGAAAATGAAGGAGAGTATGCAAAAGCAGAGAATATATTAACTATATTAGTAAATCGCCCCAAGGAAAATGCAGATTTACGATATGAAATAATATCTTTTTACCAACGGCTTTTATTAAAAAGCCAAAAGGAATTGTCCGCATGTGGTATGAACAAGAAACAAATTCGGCTAAAATTAAAAGACTTGTGAATATCGCTGCTCAACAAGCAGCTGCAGCCGATTTGGCCTTCGGTTTTGAGTCTTTGATGATTTCTGCTTCGATGAGGTTTCGAGTAAAATGAGTCAGGTCCTGCACAGCCGGCCCCCGCCCCGCCCCAGCCCCCGGCCCGACCCCCGGGGCGGGCTGCCCTCGCGCTGGCCCTCGCGCTTGCCCTCGCGCTGACCCTCGCGCTTGCCCTCGCGAAGCGGGGGAAGCGGGGGGAGCATGTTGCCATCGGTTTTTGATGGCACCATGAATGCGCAGCGGGGCCGGGGCGGGGAAAAGGATGATGTACTGATCGTTGGGCGGATTCCATCGAGTCGCAATATCCCGGCTGCTGTGCGGCATCGTTTTCCACGCAATTTATCCTTAGCATAAATAATAGATACGCGGCTGTATGGAGGTGAGGAACCGATGGATCAGCAAGAATTCATGCTAATCATGGAAGAAAAAGCGGACTACCTTCACGTACGCACAATCGGCATACGCTCGCGAGATACGGTAAAAACAATAACGATGAAGGTCTTTAATGCCGCTCTCGAAAAGCACTTGTCGAAGGTTCTTATCGATGTACGGGAATTGAATGGGGTATTTGGATTTATGGATATCTACTATCTTGTGACACAGGTTTTGGAAGATCTCCGCGGTAAGGGAGTCGATCAAGTCGCCGTTATTGATATTCGGAGATCTCTCGGACAAGTTTGGTTTCTTGAACCCGTCGCCCAAAGCCACGGATTCAACGTCAAGGTTTTTGCTGAGGACGAATCGGCAAAAAAATGGCTTGGGGTATGATAGTTCCTTTTTATTCCCTGCTTTCGTAATCTGCCCACCGATGTATTGCAGCTGACCCGGCCCCCCGCTTCGCAATCAAAACTGCTCACAGAGCAAAAGCGAGTAGTTTTGCTTCGCGGGGGCTAGCTTCGGCTTGCGGTCTTCACTGGTTTCTTCTTCGATGATGTTTCGTGTAAAATAAACCAGGTTTTACCCAGCCGGCCAAACAGTTGAATAGCCATCCATATGATGAACTAAAACAAGGAAATTCTTCGAATGGTTAAGTTATCGGTGATGCAGCAAGGAGTAGTCTATCTTTACACAGCTTTATATATTTATGTGTTTCAAGAATCCATAAAGACCGGAATTAATTGGGGGGCTTTCGAATGGATTGACCTTTCTCACTTATTCAAGAAGGTAGTCCGTTATTCGGCTACCTTATTGTTGTTGCTTCCCATCGTTTTTTACTTCATATCCACCGTTCTTATAGCGACGAATTGTCAACTCAAACAGGGAGACAGTTTTACATTAATTAATTTTGTTCTTATCGGATTATCCTTTCTGCTGGTATTTTTTCCATTAGCAACTTTAAATGGATGGGCACTTCTCGTAAGGACCATGATTCCTCCCCGAAATAAAGTGGTGAAAATAAAAAACAAAGTTATTAAAGTAGAAAAAGAATATGGATGGCTGCATTCTGGAATAACAAAGAAAGACTTGCCAAAGGAATCTTTTTCTCATCAAATGATCCAATTTATCATAATAATTCTAATTATTGTTACCGTCCCTATATTAATATTAAGGTGGTACGATTTTGTCATCCCTTTTTGGAATGACAAATTTATCCAGATATTTGGAATAACTTATGTGTCCATATTAATTTGGATGTATCATACGGGAGATTCTAGAAATTATTTTTGGCATCCCCCCAAGAATTTACTAGGTCGGAGAATGATATTCAATATCCTTCACACAATCATTCTGCCAATAATTATCGGCACGATGGGTGTGTATCAAATTGCCTACCGCTTGGACAATGGAAGCTTCAACATAAATTATTTTTTCTTATTGTGTTTCCTCATACCATTCCCGTTCTATTGCAATCAAAGCACTTTAATATTCGCGAAGATGAATAAATGGGTAGGAGAAAGCGAACGCCCTGAAGTTTACCAAGGAGAGTATCCGGGGGTCTGGGCATTATTCTTCTATTTGGAGTTGGTTATTATTTATATAATAATTTGTCTGTGGATTGATGGACTGGTGGGTTTTTAACCTAAGCAATAATTCCTATACAATAAATCCGACTAAACCAGCCGCAATGAACAACAATGCGAAATGGATTTAGAAAATTGACAGTTAAAATCGCCATGTTATAATATTAATATCATTCCATATTAGATTTAAAGGAGCAATTAAGCGGGAAGCAGTAGGTCAAAAAAGAGGCGGAAGTGCGGACATTCTTCTGGATGAATCCCAGAGAATTTATACAAATCTCAGATAATCGTAAGATTATTGATTTAGTGCAACATAGCGCGAACGGAACTCCCCAAGAAAAATTAACCGAACCAATAAGCCTGGTAAGCGGCACAATGCTTTTCCATAGGCATTCTTCCCGCGGCAGCACCTCGACCCGGGCGCTTTCCTTTGGGATGCATCAAGCAACGATGGATGGAATGGGAAGGAGGTGAGGCAGGGGATACGCACTAGCCTATTGTCCATGTGCAACACCGGCTTTTTTCACAAGGAGGAAAAATGTCCAGAAAGGTATTCGTCCTGACGATCGGGGTCCTGATCGCCGTCCTCGCGCTTTCCGCCTGCGGAACCGCCGCGAAGGGGGGCGGAGAAGTTTACTACCTGAACTTCAAACCGGAAGTCGCCGAAATCTACACAAAAATCGCCGACGCCTACAAAAAGGAAACCGGCGTCACGCTGAAAGTGGTGACCGCCGCGGCGGGAACCTACGAGCAGACGTTGAAGTCGGAAATCGCAAAATCGGATGCGCCGGTGCTCTTCCAGATCAACGGCCCGGTCGGCTATGCAGCCTGGAAGGACTACTGCGCGGACCTCAAAGACACCGAACTCTACAAACACCTCTCCAATAAAACCATAGCCGTCACCGACGGCGGCGGCGTATACGGCCTGCCGTACGTCGTGGAAGGATACGGGATCATCTACAACAACGCGATCATGACCAAGTACTTCGCGACGGCGGGCG
>CAYSHN010000334.1:0-4631 GCA_964430815.1 uncultured Calditrichota bacterium
AATCGACATGCACATCTCGCCTTATGAAAAAGATACTATTCAAAAACTCGATCCCTTACGGGAGCGGAAATTGTTATTAAATAGAAGTGAAATTAGAAAACTTACGCGGCGGGTTGAAGAAAAAGGATTTACACTTATTCCTTTACGCTTGTATTTTAAAAAGAATATTGTAAAGGTTGATTTGGGTTTAGCCCGTGGTAAACGTCAATACGATAAAAAAGAGGCGATCGCCAAACGAGATGCCCAGCGGGATATGGAACGCGAACAAAAAAAGTTTAAATTCAAATTCTAATCGCGTTAGAACCAGCTATCGATTTCAGAATCCAAATAAGGAGTAGATATGTCGTTTCCTTCGCTTAATGAACAGATGGATGTCATTCGCCGTGGCACGGTTGAATTACTACCTGAAGATGAACTAGTCCGCAAACTGGAGAAATCTTTAAAACAAAATAAACCTTTAATAATCAAACAAGGATTTGATCCTACGGCCCCTGATATTCATCTCGGCCATACTGTCGGCATCCGCAAATTGAAACAGTTTGAAGAATTGGGCCATCAGGTCGTAGTAATTATCGGCGATTATACAGCCATGGTTGGTGATCCTTCCGAAAAAAACTCAACTCGCCCGCGGCTTACTCATGAACAGGTAATGACCAATGCCCAGACTTACCAAAAACAATTTTTTAAGATACTAGATGAGCAGAAAACTATCATTCGCTATAACGGTGAATGGTTCAGCAAACTGACTTTCGAACAAATAATGGAATTGGCAGCTAAATTTACCGTAGCCCGTATGCTGGAGCGGGATGATTTCGCCAATCGTTATAAAAATCAATTACCAATCAGCATCCATGAATTTTTTTATCCGCTGATGCAGGGATATGATTCGGTAATGATCGATGCCGATGTGGAATTGGGCGCCACCGAACAAAAATTTAATCTGGTCATAGCCCGGCAGATTCAGAAAGAATTTGGTAAAGAAGAACAAATCGTATTAACGCTGCCGGTACTGGAAGGGGTCGACGGCGTTCAACGGATGAGTAAATCATTAGGTAATTATATCGGTATTGATGAATCACCTAAAGAGATGTATGGCAAAACCCTCTCAATTCCGGACCAGTTGATTTATCCTTATTTTGAGTTGATTACCGACGTGAAACTGGACGAACTGGCAAAGATCAAGAAACAGCTGGAAGAACCGCAGACTAATCCCCGCGATGTCAAACGCTATCTAGCCCGTACGCTAGTCCGGATGTATCATAATGCCCAAGCCGCCCAGACAGCGGAGCAGGAATTTGATCAGATCTTTATTGATAAAAAATTACCAGCGGATATACCGGAATATGTTTTGCCGCACAAATCCTATCGTCTGGATGATTTGTTAGTTGAGATCAAGACAGTAACCTCCAAGGGTGAAGCACGCCGGTTGATTCAACAGGGCGGTGTTACCATCGATAATGAACGGATTGAGGATGCCTTTAAAAATATAATAATAGATAAAGAGATTATCCTGAAGGTTGGTAAAAGAAAATTCGCTAAGATAAAAAGTAAATAGCTGGTCTATTGATTCATCATTTCCTGATAGGTGTCGCGATGAGGGGAGTCATAGCGCATTAATAAATCCAGTGTTTGTAAGTCACCGCGAAAGATCTCGGCGAAAGTCACATAATGGGCATCAAAAAACATCTTGAGGTATTTGTTATTGGGTTGCTGCCGTATAACCTCCTCGATAGCCTGCATAACTTTCTGACCGTAAGCCCTGGCTTCCTTTAATTTGCCCTGCTTCACCAGATATTCTGCTTCGAAAAAATTGGGTTTAGTCTGACGCAGCGGCAAGGTATAACTGTGGGTAATTTTCTGCAATTCAATAAGCCGGTTATTCCAGCCTCGTGAATATTGACTCAAAATACCACGATTGGCAATATCCTGGGCATTATTATAATACGACGTACCCAATAATTCTCCATAGGTATCCAATTCCCCGGCCAGGATCAACGCGGCATAGTAATCGAAGAAATGGGTGAGCGGATCAAACTGCATTTTATTATGTTCCATCACCGAGGAGGGTTGATAGGGGAATTCCCACTCTTTATCATAAAAACTTTCACCGGAAACACTCTTAATCTGAAATTGCGCTTTATATATTTTCTCAAAACTTTTTTGCCGGACAGTTTCAATAATAATATAAATGCTGACACTGACATCAGTTTCGTATTCATCTTCTGTCCAGGCATAGTTATTGAAATAATCTTCAGTCGCCCCCTTAAAATCTTTTAAATACTGTTGTTCATCAGTAGATAAATGTTGATAATCGACTTCTACGGTGGTACGCAATACCTGAGCAGGAAGTGGGGAAATAAACAGACATAAAAATAATATAATCGAAATGATTAGAATCTTCATTCGAATTCCTCCCAATTATGCATAAAGATGTATTCGTGGTACCCGGGGAGACACACTACAGGTAATTTCATAGGCGATAGTTCTCAAGCGATCGGCAACCTCATTGATTAAAATGCTTTTCTGGCCATCTCGTCCATAAATTACGACTTTATCGCCAATTTTACAGTTTAATTTTTTCCCAAGATTTACCATGACCATATCCATACATACCGTTCCCACCAAAGCATACCTGCGCCCTTTGATCAATACTTCAGCTCGAGTGCTATTACGTCTGCTAAAACCATCGGCATAACCGATTGGAATTACGCCTATAAAAGTGTTCTCCTTAGTACTAAAACGCCGACCATAGCTAATTGGTTCATTTTTAAGTACTAATCTTATTAAACTCAAGCGCGATTCCAGTGACATCACCTCTTTTAATCTCCAGGAGCAGGAAAATTGTGGTGACGGAAAGTAACCATAAAGCATAATCCCCGCACGCACCATATCATAATAGGATTGGGGGAATTTCACTATAGCTCCGGAATTGGCCATGTGAAATAAAATCTTTTCTGCAACCCGCTGCTGAATGTAACTTCTGACCTCATCAAAGCGCTTTATTTGTAACCGGGCGAAAGCAGGATTATAGTCCTCAGCGGTTGAGAAATGAGAGTAAACACCTCTTAACTGCAGATAACGGCTTTTTAAAATTGCAGTCAAAGCCCGATCGAAGTTTTCATGATGATATCCGACACGGTTCATTCCGGTATCAATCTTTAAATGAACTGGAATTTTGACTCGTATGCGCTCGCTGAATTTTTTTAAAAAAGATAATTGTGAATCCGAGGTGACAGTAATATCGAGTTTGTATCTGATTGCCTGAGCCAGATCGGCATTTAAATGCGCACCGAAGACCAGGATTGGGGCGGTTATTTTGGCCTGGCGCAACCTAATTCCTTCTTCGACAAAGGCAACACCTAAAAATTCACAACCGCTTTGCAGGGCGGTAGTGGCGACTTCAACATCCCCATGTCCATAAGCATTGGCTTTAACTACAGCCATAATATTTTTCTGGCCAACTGCCTGGCGAATCAGGTTAATATTATACTGCAGATTACGGTGATTAATATAGGCAACGGTAGGACCCATATGTCATTCCCACGAATATTTAGCAGCAATATCTTTTATTGTAACACCGTCGAAGATCTTTCTAATCTTAGAACCAGCTACCAGATATTCCCCCAGGGTCGGTCGCAGATTATAGTTGGAAGAACTGGCCTGGGCATATGCGCCCGTGCCTGTAATGGCAATAATATCATCAGCATGTAGAACATTCATTCTCCGGCTTTTGGCAAAGACGTCAGATGTTTCACATACCGGCCCAACAACATCAACTTTTTCCATAGTACGATCGTTTTTAATCAGCGGTATAATTTGATGATAAGCATGATACAAACTGGGACGAATGAGATTATTCATCCCGGCATCAATAATGATAAACTTTTTTAAGGGACTTTCTTTGACATATAAAACTTTTGAAATAAGCAGGCCGGCACTGCCGACTATAGCACGGCCGAGTTCGACCATTAATTTAACCGATTCGCCTTTAAAACAGGTGAGTAATTTGGGCAGAATAGAATGAATATAAGTGCGGGACCGGTTTGCATCATCCAGTTGGTTTTGATAATTAAGACCAATGCCACCTCCCAGATCAATAAATTCAATCTTTACACCCTGTTGTCGCAAGGTCCGACATAAATTGAGTAGGAATTTAGCGGTTTGCAAATAAGGGTCGGCACTGGTGATTTGTGATCCTATATGTACATGAATCCCCCTGGCGCTTATATAAGGATGCCGTCGTAAGTGCAGATATAAGTGAATGGCCAGGTCTTTGCAGATACCAAATTTATTAATTAACAGACCGGTAGAAATATAAGGGTGGGTCCGCGGATCAATATCAGGATTGATACGTATAGCCACACTGATCCGTTTTTTCAGACGACGGGTTATACGGTCAAGCAATTTTAATTCCGCTTCCGACTCGATGTTAATGGAATGAATACCAGTTTTAACTGCCAATTCTATCTCAGAGGTGGTCTTACCAATTCCGGCAAAAACTATCAATGAAGGTAACCCCCTGGTCTTTACGGTAACGGCAACGGATCCGGATGGCAATAGTCTCACGTATTCAGCCACCAACCTGCCGACCGGAGCTACGTTCAACCCGGCGACCAGAACATTTGCCTGGA
>CAYSHN010000335.1:0-4601 GCA_964430815.1 uncultured Calditrichota bacterium
CCGATAAATTTTATCAGCGTTAAGCTGCGTTTATCGGCGGCTAAGAATTTATCAATTTTGTATAGTTTAAATAAATTGTATATTTGACCGGTTGCAGTTCATGGATGGCCAATGGTAACCGAATTCATGTATCTGAAATTTTATAAACTTCTAATTATTTTCCCCCTGCTTATTATTATCAAATAATACTTTTAAGAAAGTTCAGGAGAATTTGTTGATGAAAAAAATGAAAGCACTGGTTAAAAAATTTAACAAGGTCGGTTTATGTTTGGACGAGGTTCCTGTTCCTGAGATGGGGATCAATGATGTACTGATTAAAATAAGAAAGACATCCATATGCGGAACAGATGTCCATATTTATAACTGGGATGAATGGGCCCGTAAAACCATTAAAACTCCGATGGTGATCGGACATGAATATGTGGGAGTGGTACAGAATTTCGGCAGTAATGTGCATGACCTTAAGAAAGGGGATCTGATCAGCGGTGAGGGGCATCTGGTATGCGGTCATTGCCGTAATTGCCAGGCCGGCCGGCGTCACCTGTGCAAGGATACCAAAGGTGTAGGGGTGAATCGCGATGGGGCTTTTGCTGAATACCTGGTCATTCCGGCGAGTAATATCTGGGTATGCAAAGCCAATATTCCGGAAGAGGTAATATCTGTTTTTGATCCGTTTGGAAATGCCGTGCATACAGCGCTTTCATTTGATCTGCTGGGGGAAGATATCTTAATTACCGGTGCGGGACCAATCGGTTGTATGGCAGTGGCAATTGCCAAACATGCCGGAGCCAGGTATGTGGTAATAACTGATCTGAATCAGTATCGCCTGGATCTGGCTAAAAAAATGGGTGCAACCCGGACCGTCAATATTCAAAAAGAGAAACTCAGCAAGGTAATGCAAGATCTGGGCATGAAGGAAGGATTTGATGTGGGTTTGGAAATGTCGGGTAGTGACCGGGCTTTTAATGAAATGATTACTAATATGTGCCATGGCGGGAAAATTGCTCTGCTGGGTATCCTTAAATCCAATACTGCGATTGACTGGGACACTGTCGTCTTTAATGGTTTGACCATTAAGGGTATCTATGGTCGGCAAATATTTGAAACCTGGTATAAAATGACTGCGATGATTCAAACCGGTCTGGATATTTCGCCCGTAATCACTCATCGTTTTCCTTACACTGATTATATACAGGCTTTTGAACTAATGCGTTCGGGTCAGTCCGGGAAAATTATACTCAACTGGTCCAATTGACTGCCTGGCAAATTAAAGAGGAGTACTGATATGTTCGGATCCATGCAAACAATTATTCGGGAACAGATCGAAGCAATTAAAAATGAAGGTCTCTATAAAGAAGAACGTATTATCTGCAGTCCGCAAGATGCCCATATTAAAGTGCAGGGCGGTGAAAAGGTACTGAATCTGTGCGCCAATAATTATCTGGGTCTGGCCTCACATCCGGAAGTAATCAGCGCAGCTAAAAAAAGTTATAAACAGTGGGGATATGGACTCTCCTCGGTACGGTTTATTTGCGGTACCCAGGAGATTCATAAACAGTTGGAACATAAAATATCGGAGTTTTTAGGTACAGAAGATACTATTTTGTATACCTCCTGTTTTGATGCCAATGGGGGACTATTTGAAACGTTGCTGTCGGAACAGGATGCGATCATCAGTGATGAACTCAATCATGCCAGTATCATCGATGGAATTCGTCTGTGTAAAGCGCAACGTTTTCGTTATCAGAACAGTAATATGGAGGATCTGGAACGGATATTAAAAGAAACGCAAACGAACCGGTTCAGGATGATCGCCAGTGATGGTGTATTTTCCATGGATGGTTATATTGCCAACTTGAAAGCGATTTGTGAATTGGCTGATAAATATAATGCCCTGGTGATGGTTGATGACTCACATGCGGTTGGTTTCATCGGTAAAAGCGGACGGGGATCTCATGAATATAATGACGTGATGGGACGGGTGGATGTGATCACTGGTACTCTGGGTAAAGCGCTGGGCGGAGCCAGTGGTGGTTATACCAGCGGCCGGAAGGAAATAGTGGAATTACTCCGCCAGAGATCTCGTCCTTACCTTTTTTCCAATACTGTAGCTCCGAGTATTATAATTGCTTCTTTGAAAGTCTTGGAACTATTAATAGCTTCTGATCATCTACGTAAAAGATTGATGGCTAATACAAGTTTCTTCCGCGCTGAGATGGCTAAACTGGGCTATAACATTTTACCGGGAATCCATCCCATTGTCCCGGTTATGCTCGGTGATGCAATGCTGGCCAAGCAAATTGCGGCACGTCTGCTGGAGAAAGGTGTCTATGTTATTGGTTTTTCTTTTCCGGTTGTACCCAGAGGTAAAGCACGTATACGTACCCAGATTTCAGCGGCGCACTCCCAGAAAGATCTGGAATTCGCAATTCAGAAATTTGCTGAAGTGAAAAAGGAATTTAAGATCTGCTGATAGTGCTATTTTATGAGATGGTAAAGGCAAAGGCCAAAGGTCAAAGGTTAAAGAAATAAAACAATATATATCTTCTTTTCCCTTTACCCTTTAACCTTTTGCCATTAGCCTCTATTTTAATCCACTCAATACCTCTTTAATGCGCTCCTTCTGCTTCTCATCCTTCACCATTTCCAGTGCCTTAGTGTAATTCTTAACGGCCAGTTTTTTATCCCCCTGCTTAGCATAACCCTCACCCAGACTATCATAGGTATTCCATGATTGAGGATAGCGAGTAATGTTCTGTTTGAATACTTCAATTGCTTTGGCCGTGTTACCCTGATTCAGATACTGATAACCAAGAATGTTCAATTCTGCTTCCGTAGCCAGAGTGACCGCTTCATTTGACAATTTGGCTGCTTCTGCAGTCTGACCCATATTTTTCAATATTCCGGCTTTAACTGAGAGATTGGTAAAATTTTCATTCATGCGTATGGACCGGTCAATCCAGGTTAAAGCTTCCGGGAGATTGACATTTTCACGCAGGCAATAATCGGCAGCCTGGTTCCAGCCTTGCCAGTAGAATTGGGGTGCAGAACGCAGTTCGTTACGAATGTTTTTAAGTACAACAGCATGTGCGTCAACTTTTATTGGGAAGGCGATTTTGGTTTTCTCCCACTGCAGGACGGCATTGACCGTGCTGTCGGTAGCATCTTCGAAATAATAGAGCAGTCTTTCTTTGAAATCTGCCACCACAGGTTTTACTTTCAGACGCAGGGCATCTTCCTTTTCATTATAGGAATAACTCCCCCAGCCAGTATAGATCGTACTGAAGATAAGTGCCCATTCATTTTCGGCGGGAATGAGATGAAAGCCATAAGTACCGGCAGCTAGTTCTTTTCCACCGATTTGAACCGGATCACTGAAATTGAAAGTAGTATTTTCATTAGCCCCGGCCCGCCATACTTTATTATACGGAACTAAATCCCCCCATATCAAACGACCTTTAACCCCTGGCTGGTGATAGGTAATTGTGATTTCGGTTAAGCCAACGGTCTGGGTTACCACCGCTTTCGGACTGGCTTCCGGCAGGGTCAGATCATGTTGAGCAATACTTACCCGGCCCAAAACGAATAATAGAAAAAGAGATAACAATAGAAAATAACCGTTGAAGCGACGATTCATGAAACCTCCTATAATTAAAGTAATGATTTAAGTTAAAGGTTATAAATTTAAGGTGATAAGTTAGATATAGTTACGAGTATTCTTGTTAAAAGTTGCTAAAGTTGGTTATTTAAAGCAATATTGTATTCTAATCGGCCTTTTCCCTTTAGCCTTTTGAAGGAACCACACCATACCATCACCTAATATATGGAATGAGTAGGTGTATATTACTATGAGTATTATTTGAAATGAAAAAGGTCTGCCAGAATTAACAAGCCTTAAAAATTATCCATATCTGACATTTTTTCGATGAGTGAACATTGATTAGATAATTTACTTAAGATATATCAGTTAGAAGAGAGGCGTGCGACTAATCAATAATATCTATTTCAATATATCTAATTGTATATATATTTTTAAAATAAATACCTTTACTGAAGCCAAATAGAAAAGAGTCTTTTATTGAGAAATGGAATGAACATATTTTAATTGATGAAGAATAGAGGGAATTAATTATGAGTCTATTAAAAGAAACAAATGGAATTGAAGATATTATCAAAAAGTTAGAACAAATAGATTCTAATTTTATTAAGAATGGTATATCTTATCATTATTTAGATTTTGAAATAGATGATAATGGAACTGCAGTTATAGGTGGAAATTCTGAAGGATTAATTCATTTTGCAACGGATATACTTAGACTTGCTATGAATGGTAAAAGCGGATCTCATAATCACTATGATCAGACAAGTTTGTTTGACAAATGTGATAGAGAATTGATTTTTATACTTAAAAACCTAAGTGGGAGGAAAATGATAATTTGACTCATTTAAATGAGTAATATGAAAAATTGAATTTACCACCTTTTACAAATATACCATCGATTCCGCCGGCAGAAGGATCCATTTCTGACGATAGGCAGCCGTCAGCAGTCAAGCCCGGGAAGACATGTATGGTTATATATTGAGTATTTAGGTATAGTCAT